>CAYMQL010000041.1:0-11128 GCA_964392255.1 uncultured Planctomycetaceae bacterium
GTTGGTCCGCCCAAGTCGCTGATCGTGCCCGAGAAATCGGGGGCGGCGGTCATGCGGCGCACTTCGTCGAGGATCGAGGCCTCGCTGCGGCTCTGCACGATGCGGCCCTCGTGGATCGTGATCGAACAAAACGCGCAGCCGCCGAAACAGCCGCGCACAATCTGAATCGAATCCTTCACGACCTCGAAGGCGGGAATCCGCTCGCGGCCGTAGCTGGGGTGCGGGCGGCGCGTAAACGGCAGCCCATAGACGCGATCCATCTCCGCTTGGTCGAGCGGCCGCGCGGGCGGATTCACCACAACCGCCTCGCGCCCGCAGTATTGCACCAACCGGCGGGCGTTATCGGGATTCGTTTCCTCGTGGATCACGCGCGTCATAGCGGCGAACGCGGCCTTGTCCGCCGAAACCTCTTCGTAGCTGGGAAGAACGACGTCGGAAGGGGAGAGGGGAGAGGGGAGAGGGGAGAGAGAAGCTGGTTGGGGCAATGGTGGTATGGGGGCGGCATCATTGTCGTGCAAAGTTGCTACAATACCGCTGCAGCGACAATCGTATTCATCCGCCTTCCGCCCTCCGCCCTCCGCCTTCATCCCTCTCCCCTCTCCCCTCTCCTCTCTCCCCTCACTAGCTCCCAGCCGATACGCCACTCCTCGAACGTCGCGCAGCTCGCGGGCCGATTGGCCGGCGGCCAGCCGGCGGACGATCTCCAAAAGCGGCCGCTCGCCCATGCCGTACACCAGCAGGTCGGCCTTGGCGTCGAAGATGATCGGGCGGCGGACCTTGTCGCTCCAATAATCGTAATGGGCCAAGCGGCGGAGGCTGGCCTCGATGCCGCCGGCGATAATGGGCACGCCCTTATAGGCCTCGCGTGCCCGCTGACAGTAGGCCAGCGTGGCGCGGTCGGGCCGCCGCCCGATCTTGCCGCCGGGGCTGTAGGCGTCGTCGTTGCGGACCTTGCGCGCGGCGGTGTAGTGGTTGAGCATCGAGTCCATGTTGCCGGCGCTAATGGCGAAACAGAGCCGCGGCCGCCCGAACATTCGCCACGCATCGCAGGAGTGCCAGTCGGGCTGGCTGAGGATGGCCACGCGAAAGCCCTCGGCCTCGAGCATCCGCCCCAGCAGCGCCATCGCGAAGCTGGGGTGGTCGACATAAGCGTCGCCGGTCACAAAAACCACGTCGACGGCGTCCCACCCGCGCGCGGCGACCTCGGCCGGCGTCATCGGCAGCGGCGGGAAATTCGACAACGGTATGCGCGGTGTGGACATCGATCAATCATTGTATGCCGTGGTCGAAGCGCCGTCACAGCCGCCAAAGAGAAGGGACACGGCAAACCCTTCCGTGCATTGCCTTATAAAGCTGGTTCTTACCGAAGCTATGCAAAAGGGTTAACGACCGTCACGGAATCGTATTGCATACCGGAGGCGAGGTCCTCGCTGTAAAGCGTGTGAACGCCGGCCTCGATGCAAGCGGCCAACAACATGCGATCCCAATGCGACAGGCTGTACCGGAAACTCAGGTCAAGCGATCTCGATAGAACCGCCTCGGTTGGCAATACGCAACGGAACATCGCGTTCAAACGCTCGAAGTGGCCCCGCGTATCTTGGCGGTCTATTCGCCCCTCATGTTCCCACCGGCGAAGACAACTTAAGAACTCGGCGGCGACCTGCCACAAAAGGACGGTTTCAACGTTCGCTTGGACAAGGTCGTTAATGAGCCCGACGGTCTTGGCGCGTTTGGTCGGTTCGTCCTGGTCGACGAAATAGACGAGGAGATTTGTGTCAACGGCGTTCATGCAGTTCATTCCGCGAGTATCGTCGTCCGCCGGCATGGACGGGGTGGTCTTCGCAAAACGCCTTCCACGACTCGAAGCCTTGACGCAGCCGAGGCTGCCAACTCTCCAGCGACTCGACGGCAACGCGCACCCGACTCTGGTCCGGGAGGTTGAGATATTGGTCGAGCTTCAACTCGCCTGCGACGACCGTTCCGAGGATTTCCGCCTTCATGAATATCTCTCCGCAAACAAACCTATGTCCAAATTATACCCCATCTCTGCATGAAGTCCACGCCCTCGGATCGACGAGGATGACGGGAGGGCGAGTGTCTGGAAAACAGCCGAGAATGGCCGAGAAACGCCTATTGGGCAATCGGCGGCGGCACGGCTATAATGCCGCCTATGTCCGGCCTCCGCATTCTTATTGTCCGCCTTAGCGCGATCGGCGACGTGATCCAAGGCATGCCGATCGCCTGCGCGCTGCGCGAGCGGTTCCCGGATGCGTTTTTGGCATGGGCGGTCGAGGGCCGCGCGGGGCAATTGTTGCAGGGCCATGCGGCGCTCGATCAAGTCGTGGTTTTACCGCGCGGCTGGCTCAAATCGCTGGCCGGCGTGTGGCGGCTCGGGCGGCAGTTGCACGCGATGCGATTCGACGTGGCCTTGGACGCCCAGGGGCTTACGAAATCGGCGATGTTGGCTTGGCTTTGCGGTGCGCGGCGTCGGATCGGGTTCGGCAGTCCGTGGGGACGCGAGCTTAGCCCGTGGCTGAATACTGAAATTGCCGACGCGCCGGGCCCGCATATTATCGAGCGCAATCTGCAGCTGCTGCGTCCGCTTGGCGTCGAGTCGCCCGCCGTGCGGTTCATGATGCCCGAGGCGGAGCAAGACCGAGAAACCGCCGAACGAATCGTTGACGATGCCGGGTGCCGGCAAGGTTTCGGCATCATCAATCCCGGAGCGGGCTGGCCGTCGAAGCTCTGGCCGTGCCCGCGGTATGCCGCTGTTGCGGTGCATTTGGGCCGCGAGTGGAATCTGCCGACACTGATCGCTTGGGCGGGCGACGAGGAATATTCGATGGCGCAGCGGATTGCCGCCGGCGCGGAAGGGCATGCCCGGCCGGCGCCGAAAACCAGCTTGACCGAATTGGCCGCCCTGGCGCGTCGGGCGAAGCTGTTTATTGGTTCCGACACAGGCCCGCTGCATTTGGCCGCGGCCGTGGGCGCGCCGTGCGTGGGTCTTTACGGACCGTGGCCCCGCGAGGTGCATGGCCCCTACGGTCCGCAGCACATCGCCTTGCAAAAGGCATGGTTCGCCGGCTCGACGCGCGGGCGTCGGACCGCGCCGCAGTCGCTGATGGAAGCCATCAGCGCGGCCGACGTTTGCGAGGCGTGCGATCGGATTCTGGTGACGAGTTCGCGCGAAAATAGCCGGGAGCCAACGGCTCCCGGATTACACGTTGGTTCCTATTTGTCCTCCGGGAGCTGTTAGCTCCCGGCTATCGTGGCGATTGTGCGTGGAGTTTCAATGTTGCTATCGAAGCTGTTGTGCCGAACGTTGGGCGGTGCTTTCGACCTTGTCGCGGGGCGATTCCCGGCGGTGGTGCGTTTGGAAACGACCAACGCCTGCAACGCGAAATGCATCATTTGCCCGCACCGCGAAATGCACCGCCCAATCGTCACGATGGATCAAGGGCTTTACACGCGGCTGATCGACGAGTGTGCCCGAGAAGGTTGCCGCGAGGTCCATCTGCACAATTTCGGCGAGCCGCTATTGGACAAACGCATCGAAGAGCGCATCGCCTATGCCAAGCAAAAGGGCATTCGCCGCGTCAAAATTTTCTGCAACGGATCGCTGTTGACGCCCGAACGCAGCCAGCGGCTGATCGAGGCGGGCCTCGACGAGATCAAAGTCAGCTTCGACGGCGCCACGCGCGAAGAGTTCGAACGCATTCGCACGCCGCTGAAATTTGACGCCGTTGCCGAAAACGTTATTGCGTTGGTCGAGCTTCGCAACGCCCTGGGCTCGAAGCTGAGGGTGCGCGTCGCCTGTTGCAGCACCACCGACAAGGCGGCCACGATGCAACTGCTGGAAAAGAAAGTCGACAAGTTCGCCTTCGGCAAGCTGCACAACTGGGGCGGACAAAGCGAGGCGAAAAATGGCATCCGCAAACCGTGCTCGCGGCTCTGGCGAACCTTCACCGTGCTGGCCGGCGGCGAAGTGGCGCTCTGTTGTCTCGATTACGATGGGCAGCAGATTCTAGGGCGGGTCGACGACGGGCGCTCGATTCTCGACGTATGGAACGGCCCTCTCTATCGCAGCGTCCGGCGATATCACCGCGAGGCGCGGCAGGAAGAAATCCCGCTCTGCGCCAACTGCACGAAAGCGTTTCTCTGAATGGCCGACGTTGTTGCGACACTTCCGGATGCAGCCGACCGGCGCGCGTTGCGGCGGCGGTTGCTGGCTTGGTACGACGCCCATGCCCGAGACCTGCCCTGGAGGCGCAACCGCGATCCGTATGCGGTATGGCTGAGCGAAATCATGCTCCAGCAGACGCAGGTGGAAACAGTCAAAGCGTATTTCGAGCGATTTCTCCTGACATTTCCAACGATCAAATCGTTGGCCCGGGCCGACGAACACGATGTCTTGCGATTGTGGGAAGGGCTGGGTTACTATCGCCGAGCTCGGCACCTTCACCGGGCCGCGCAGATCATTATGGCCGAACACGGCGGCCGGTTCCCGCGCGAGCCGGCGGCGGTCCGCCGTTTGCCGGGCGTCGGCCGCTACACGGCCGGGGCGATTCTTTCCATCGCCTTCGACGCCCGCGAGCCGATTCTGGAAGCCAACACGATGCGGCTGCTTGCCCGGCTGTTGGCCTACGGCGGCGATCCTCGCTCGACGGCGGGCCAACGACTGCTGTGGGCGGCGGCCGACGCCTTGCTCCCGCAGCGCGGAGCGGGGCGATTCAACCAAGCGATGATGGAATTGGGCAGCCGGCTTTGCACGCCGCGAACGCCCCGGTGCGAAGAATGTCCGCTTGCGCTAATGTGCCGGACGAATCAACAGGGACGCCAACAAGAAATCCTGCCGCCGAAGAGCAAGCCCCCGCAAGAAGCGGTTCGCGAGGCGGCCGTGTTGGCGCGGCATCGCGGGCGCGTGTTGCTGTTGCGATGGCCCGAAGGCCGCCGCTGGGCGGGGCTTTGGGACTTCCCGCGATTCCCGATCCAAGCCGAAAAACCCGCCGCCGTGCGGCGCGAACTGGCCGAAAACGTTTTTTCGCTGACCGGCGCACAGATCGCGTCAGGTCGGCAGGTTGCGACGCTGACGCACAGCGTTACCCGCTTCCGCATCACGCTCGAATGCTACGAGGCCGATGTCCTGTCGTCCGTCCGCAACGCGGCGTCAAAAGTCGAAACGCGCTGGGTGCGGCCCGCCGAGTTGAACGACTACGCACTGAGCAGCACGGGCCGAAAATTGGCAAATATCGTCCAAAAAGACTCGCCGCGGCGGACGCAAAGGAAAAGGTGAACGTCATTTTTTCCCCAGGAGTTCATCGACCGCCTTGCCGATATCTGCGCCGGCCATGAGCGTTTCGCCGACGAGCATCGCCTGCACGCCGGCGGATTCGAGCCGCTGGGCGTCCTGACGGGTCCGGATGCCGCTTTCGCCGACCACGACCCGATCTGCTGGAATCTGCCGCCGCAGCCGCAGCGTGTGGTCCAAATCGGTTTGGAAGGTTCGCAGGTCGCGATTATTCACGCCGACCAGCCGGGCGCCCACGCGCAGCACGCGCGGAAGATTAGCCGCGTCGTGCAACTCGACCAAAGCGGCCATTCCTAAATCGCGAATTGACCGATACAGTTGCCCTAGCAAATCGTCGTCAAGACATTCGGCGATCAGCAGCACCGCGTCGGCCCCGGCCGCCCGGGCCTCGATCACCTGGTAAGGGTCGATGACAAAATCTTTCCGCAACACAGGCAGATTCACCGCGGCGCGTACGCGGCGAAGATACTCGAGGCTGCCCTGAAAATATTGCTCATCAGTCAACACGCTGAGACACGCCGCGCCGTGTTGTTGGTAGATGCAAGCAATCGCCACAGGATCGAAATCTTCACGGATCACGCCCTTGCTCGGGCTGGCCTTTTTCACCTCGGCGATCAAACGGATCGGCGGCGCCGCAGAAACGGCGGCAAAAAAATCGCGGACCGGCGGCGCGTCGGCCAGCCGCTCGCGCAGCCGCGATTCGGGCACGGCGGCCTTTGCCGCCGCAATTTCTTCGCGTTTTGTGGCAACAATCTTGTCGAGTATCGTAGGCATGGCGGATGATGGGAAAAGGCGTGTTCGAGTAGCCGGGAGCTAACAGCTCCCGGAAGGCAGACGCCAGCGGTCAAGTTTAACATTTTTTTCCAACGGCAGCATCCTGTGTGATCAAATCTGCGAGCGATCTGCGGCGGCCTGATTCGCCATTATTCGATCCACCCTCCGCCCAGCACGCGGTCGCCCTGATAACAGACGGCGGCCTGGCCTGGAGCGATCCCGCTCGACGGCTCGGCGAACCGGACGCGAAAACGGCGGCCCGGTAGGATCTCGACCGTCGCCGCGGCCGGCCGGCTGCGGTAGCGGATTTTGACTTCGGCAGGGAAAATGAGGGGAGAGAGGAGAGGGGAGAGGGGAGAGGGACAAGCCGCTGAAGAACTCGGTTGGTCTGGTAGTTCAATGGCCGCACACACCGAACACTGCCCACTGTCCACTGCCCACTGTCCACTGCACGCCTCTCCCCTCGTTTTTCCCTCGACTAACCAATTCGCCTCAGCGGCGGTCAATTCGCTTCGGCCAAGCTCTTCGCGCGTACCGATCACGACGCGGTGCGTGTCGGGCTCGATGCGCACCACATACCGCGGCTCGCCGAACGCCAGCCGCAGGCCCTTGCGCTGGCCGATCGTGAATTGTTCAATCCCAGAGTGCCGGCCGACCACCGCGCCGTCGGTCGTGACGATCTCACCCGAGGCGTCGAGCGGGCCGCGCCGTTGGCGGACGAATCGGGCGTGGTCCTGATCGGGCACGAAGCAGATTTCCTGGCTGTCGCGCTTTGCCGCCACGGGAAAGCCCAGCCGTCGGGCGATGGCCCGGATTTCGTCCTTGCGGTGCTCGCCGACGGGAAACATCAGCCGCGGCAGCAGCCCCCGCGGAATGCCAAACAAAGCGTAGGACTGATCCTTCGATTCATCCCGGCCGCGGCAGAGCGCGATATCGCCGTTGGGCAACGATGCGAGCCGGGCGTGGTGTCCTGTGGCCACGAACTCCGCCCCAAGCTGGTCGGCATACTCGACCAGCTTGCCGAACTTGAGCCGGGTGTTGCACATGATGCACGGATTGGGCGTCCGGCCGGCCGTATACTCGGCCACGAAGTAATCCACAATCGCGTCGAACTCCCGCTGGAAGTCGACCACGTGAAACGGGATGCCGAGCAAATCCGCCACGCGCCGGCCGTCGGCCGCATCGGCGGCAGAACAACAACTCCCCTCTACCTTTGGGAGAGGGGCTGGGGGTGAGGGCGGCCCGTCTTCCTGCCCGTGCCGCATAAAAAGCCCGACGACCTCGTGCCCTTGCTCGCGCAGCAGCCACGCCGCAACGCTGCTATCCACGCCGCCGGACATTGCCAGAAGAACTCGCGCCATCTATTCATTAGATCGTTTGGACCGGTCTGTTTGCAAGGCGCACTCAAAAGGGGACGGCCCCATTTTGGGACTGTACGGAATTTTGTGTCAGGTAATCCCCAGCCCGCGAAATCCACGGCAAAGGGGACAGTCCCATTTTCGCTGACACGAAAATTGGGACAGTCCCCCATTTTCGCTTGCTGAGCAGCGATAATTGGGGCATTCCTTGACGGTTGCGCCGGCAGTTATCGGCCCCGTCCCGTTTCCGCAGTCTCCGATGTAAAAATGTGGCGGAAAAACGCCCGTGGCCGAAATCCAGCCAATCATGCATCAATTAGCAGCCAATCATTGACAACAGTGTCAATGCATTGTAGAATGTCAGCATGAGTACGGTGAAGTTGACTCGCGAAGCGGCGGTCGAACTCGAAGGGTTGCACAACCCAATCCACGCGCGAGTCCTTAAGCTGCTGGAGAAACTCGAAGAGTGGCCGAATGTGAGCGGGGTCAAGCCGTTGCGGGGCGAACTAGCCGGCCGCTATCGGCTGCGGACGGGCGACTATCGGATTCAGCTCCACGTTGCTGGAAACGTGGTGATTGTGGAGAAGATCGGACATCGGGACGGGTTTTACGGAGAATAGAACAATGCTTGCACAAACGATCATGCTCGAGGGAAAGCCCTACGTGGTCTTGCCCCGCGACGAATTCGACCGGCTCAGCACGCTGGCGAAGGCCGGCGAGTTGCCGCCGTTTCCAGAACCGGACGCCCAGGGCAATTACCCTGCGGTAGAATACGCCCGGGCCAGCTTGGCACGCAAGCTGATTCGTGATCGCGTTGCCGCGGGACTAAGCCAGCGGAAACTGGCGGCCTTGGCCGGCATCCGCGTCGAAACCCTCTGCCGCATCGAAACCGGCAAGCATACGCCCAGTGTGCCGACGGTCGACAAGCTCGATCGAGCGCTGAATCGCTACGCCAAATCGAAGGCCAAAAGGCGAGTGAAGAAGTGAACGGCTTCTTGTGGGCGCGTTAATCGGCTCCTGCCCGGAATCCGCTGCTCCTGAGCCGCCGCAAAAGCGACAAAGCATCGAAGCCGATTGTTTTGGAGGGCGTCTCCCCGTTCGCTCGTTGTCGCAACAGCCGATGCGCTGCCCGCTAGCGCCGGAGAGTGAATGCTTCAAGCGAGAGATACGTCAGTCATGACGCTCCGGTGCTGAGTGATTCTCGTCGCCGGGCACGAGTCGGATTTCCGCCATTCTCGGAATGCGTTTGCTCAACATGCGGCTGCCGAGAACGCCGCCGCCCCAACTCTGCGATTTCGATTGGTAGCCCTCTTTCTTGACGGTGACCCAGAAATTCGTCGTCTTTTTTACGGGAAATCGCAACGTTCCCTCGCCGGTAACCGAAGTGTAGAAGGGGGCGGCCACTACGCCTTCGCCCTCGACGTTCATGCCGGGCATGACCAGCGCCCCGTGGATCGGTTCGCCGGTGGCATCGTCCACCACGCGGAGTGTGATGGCGCCGTCGAAACGGCGAGGCGCCTCGGCGCTAGGCCCCCTTGGCAGACGTTGGGCGACCGTTGCGGCGACTAGACCGTACGACGCCAGGCTGCGAGCCGAGATGACGTCCATCGTTTCGACGACCTTCTCGGGAAAAGGATTCGCTAGTCGAGTCTTAAATAGCCGAACCGGCGCCTTGTACTGCACGGGCGGGCGTCGCCAGCAGATATTAGTGTTGGGATCCGACACGGTTTCCTTCTCGTAAGACGGCAGGAAGTACCAATCCGAGACATGGACGCCGTATCGAATGGCGTACAGAAACTCGTCGCCATCGATGTAATTTAAGCGAATGTAAGCGATTGGCTGGCCTTCGACATCCGGCCACATTGCGTGGTGGATCAGATGCAAGTCGTCGAATTTGCGGCTGATACGAATTCCTTTGATGCTGTTGGGAAGAGGATGCTTGGGGGCGTCGGAACGGTATTGTCCGTAGAGTCGGATCCGGCCGTCGATCTGGAACGGCAGGCCGTCGATAATCTGCCGCCCGGAAAACAAATCGAGAATGGCGTGTGGAACGGGGCCGTCCGGGTAGAACTCCGATAAATCGAGCGGCTGGGAGTTTTGGTTGTCGCCCTTTACCTCTACGGGCCACAAGGTTCGGCCCTTGACCAGAGGTGGCGGCACGGCATTGGCCGGCGCCTTCTGTTCGTCGTCAGCCACTCCCGCCGAACCTAGCGCCACAACAACCGCCAACAGCCCGAGACAGCAACGCCGCGCGAGAATCGAATCGCACATGGGTTTCTATCCTTTCCGAATGGGCCCGACAGCTCCCGTTCATGACCCTGAGAACGATTAAAGCTTTTTGCAGGTCTGTTCCTGCGTTGTAAGAGCGCGCCGGCACACAGCGCACAAAGGTGATTGTATCTAAAAACAGCAAAGACATCCAGTGGTGTTTGTCCCCCTGTTCTGGTGGCTATGGCCATGCGACGCCGCCTTTGCGGCATCGGAGCGGCCGAATATAATGTCTCGCTGGACCAACGTCCCACTCAGGAAGATGATGTCATGGAACGCGAATTGATCGATCGGGCCGAGGCCATCCAGCAGCGCATTCTCCAACTTCGGGACTCTCTTTGACTACGATGGCAAGCGGCGGCAGGTCGAGGCGATTGAGCAGCGGATGGCGGCCCCCGACTTCTGGAACAACCAGGAGAAGGCCCGCGAAGTCGTCGCTGAACTGAAGGGGCTCAAGGCCGTATTGAAGCCTCTGGAAGAGGCCGTCGGGGCGACCGACGAGTTGGCCGCCCTGGTCGAGATGGCCGAGGAAGACGACGAGCTGGCCGCGGAAGTGCCCGGCCATTTGCAGCCGCTCGAACAGACGCTCGACGCCCTGGAGACCAAGACGCTGCTGAGCGGTCCGCTGGACGGCAATGCCGCGCTGGTGACGATCAACGCCCGCGATGGCGGCACCGACGCCAACGATTGGGCCGAAATGCTCTTGCGAATGTATGTGAACTGGGCGAAGGACCACGACTACGATACCGAGCTGCTCGACCGTCAGGACAACGAGCAGGCCGGCATCAACAGCGCGACGCTCGCCGTTCGCGGGCCGATGGCCTACGGGTATCTGAAAGGCGAGAGCGGCATGCACCGGCTTGTGCGCATCAGCCCCTTCAACGCCGAAGGCAAGCGGCAAACCAGCTTCGCCGCGGTCGACGTTTCGCCGGAGGTTTCGGAACAAGTCGACATCGAAATCCGCGACGAAGACGTCGAAGAGCAAGTGTTTCGGGCCAGCGGTCCCGGCGGGCAGCACGTCAACAAGACCTCGAGCGCGATTCGGCTGATCCATCATCCGACGGGCATTGCCGTCGCGTGCCAGAGCGAGCGGAGCCAGCACAAAAACCGGGCGACCGCGATGAAGATGCTTCGCGCCCGGTTGGCTCGCGTCGAGGAGGAAAAACGCGAGGCCGAACAAGCCGCCAAGTACAACGAGATGCCCAAGGTCGGGTTCGGCTCGCAGATTCGCAGCTATTTTTTGCATCCCGATCAGCGCGTGAAGGATTCGCGCACCGGGGTGACCGAAACCAACTTCCATAGCGTGTTGGACGGCCATATTCAGGAGTTTCTCGACGCCTTTTTGCGTTATCGGGCCGGAAAAGGCTAGTGCTTTGTCAACCTTTGATTTTAGGATTGGGTGCCACTCAATGCCGTTTCC
>CAYMQL010000042.1:0-11013 GCA_964392255.1 uncultured Planctomycetaceae bacterium
CAGCCGGAGACGACGCCGACGTGCCGGCCGAGCAACTGCGACGCCACGTGATAGCCGCCGCCGCCGCCGGGAAACACCTCGATAATGTGGCTGTAACACGCCGAGATGATGAACACCGTCGCGGCAATGGCCACGGCGAGAAAAATCGCCAGATAATTATGCCCGTGCAGATTATGAAACGCCTCGGCCGGGCCGTAACTGGTCGACGAAAGGCCGTCGGCCCCCAGGCCCACCCACGCCAAAAAGGCAATCAGCGAAATATGCTTGAAGATGGCCTTGTCGGCCAGATCGCGCGGCTTGCCGATCAAAAGCGTCTTGATTCGGTCGGGCAGCGTCGGCTCTTCATGCTCGGGGATCGGGGCCCCGTCGACGCCTAGGGGCGTGCTGCCGTTGCTATGGCCCCCGTTGGGCGCGAGCGCGTTGGGCTCGTTCGCGCTGCCGGTCGATCTAGGCGGCGGCTCGGCGTTTTCGCCCGACGACGACGCGGCCGCCGGGCGATCGTCGCCCGCAGCCGGACCCGGTCCCGATTTTTCTGGCTTTTTGTCCATCACTCTGCGTTCAGCCGGGGCCAAGCCAACAACCCAACAGGGCGTCCTTTGGACATCGTCGCCGGCGCGAATGTCCGCTACGCAAGCTTGGCACAAACCAACTATTCTTGACGGCAAGAGCGGCATTTGCAAGCCCTTTTGGGCCGGAAAGACTATTGCAGCGGCCCTAAATGCCTATCCTGTATACACTTGCAGCTATCAGGCCGGTTTCTTGCGGCCGGGCAGTGCGGCGGTTAAACTGGACAGATAAGCCCCTCGACCGAGTCGTACGCATGCCAATCCCCTTGCCCCGAGAAGACGATCTGTTCCGCCAGAGCACGATGAGCTTCGGGCAGCATATCGCAGAGCTGCGAGTCTGTCTGTTCAAGTCGCTGGTGGCGCTGGCCGTCGGCTTTGGCGTCGGGCTTCTGGTGGGCGAGTACGTCGTCAACTTCATCCAACGCCCGCTGGCCCAGGCCTTGAAGCGGTATTACCAAAAAGAAACCTTGACGCTGGTCGGCGGCGAGTTGCAAAAGCTGGAGCAGTCGGGCGCGCCGTCGCCTTGGACGTTGGAAGATTTGAAGCAGCGCGTCGCGAACGAGGATTATCTGGTCGACGAGCGCTACGTCGATCCGACGGAACTGCTCCAGCAGCTCAAGTCGGCCTTTCCCGAACAACTCAAGGACGTGCCTTTGCCCGCCCCGCCGCCGCAGGTCGAAGGGGCCGACAAAGCCGCCGCGCCGAAGATGCTCCGCCTGTTTCTCTGGCATCACAGCAAAGACGATCCCCGGCTGCGCAGCAAAAGCCTCGGCACGACCGAATCGTTCTCGGTCTATGTGAAGGCGTCTTTGCTGGTCGGGGCGCTGCTGGCCAGCCCCTGGGTGTTTTACTATATCTGGAGCTTCGTGGCGGCGGGCCTGTATCCGCACGAGCGGCGCTATGTGCAACTCTATGGACCGTTCAGTCTGGGCTTGTTTCTGGTCGGCGCGGCCCTGGCCTTTTTCATCGTCTTCGATCCGGTGCTCGATTTCCTGTTGAAATTCAATCGCAGCCTCGGCATCGACCCCGAACCGCGAATCAAGGAGTGGCTCGGTTTCGTGCTGGTGCTGCCGATTGGGTTCGGCCTGGGGTTTCAGCTTCCGCTGGTGATGCTCTTTTTAGAGCGGATTGGCGTTTTCAACGTCGCCAACTACCTGGCCCAATGGCGGATCGCCGTGCTCGTGATTTTCGTCGCGGCGGCGATTTTCACCCCGCCCGATCCGATCAGCATGTTGCTATTGGGCTTTTCGTTGATGTTTCTCTATTTCGGCGGCGTGATGCTCTGCAAGTTGATGCCGCACCGCGGCAGCTAGAAACGCCCAAGGGGCCCCGGCTGTCGCTATCCAAACCGCCTTCAGCCGCCGCTGTGCCGATAGGCGATCACCCGGGCGCGCTCCAGGGTAATCAGACCTTCGTCGATCATCGCGTCGAGTTCGGGCAGGAACCCGGCGATGCGTTCGGGCTTGTCGACGATTTCGACGACGATCGGCAGATCTTCGGAAATCCGAAGAATTTTGGCGGTGTGCATCCGGCTGTCGGCGCCGAAGCCCATCACGCCGCGCAACACCGTGGCCCCGGCCATGCCGCGCTGCCGGGCCGCAAGCACGATGGCCTCGTACAGCGGACGTCCCTGGTGGCGGTCGCTCTCGCCGATAAAAACTCGCAGCAGTTCGGCCTCTTCGGGCAGTCGCATAAGTTGTACTCCGAAACGGAAATATGACGAGGTGTTTACAGCAGACGTCCAACCTCCAGCCCCGCCCGTAACGCCGCCAACCCGCCGACGTTGTGAATGCAGAAATAGCCGAGGGCCAGCCACCACTCGGCGCCGCGCAGCAGCCCGTCGGTTTCGAAGATGAACGTCGAGAAGGTGGTAAACGCGCCCATGAAGCCAACCAAGATGATCGTGCGCGTTTGGTCGCTGGCGGGCCAGCGTCCTTCCAGCGACGCCCAAACGATGCCGAACAACAGGCAGCCCAGCAGATTCACGGCGACGGTGCCCCAGGGGAAGATTTTGCCGGCGTGCGATTGGACGAGTCCGCCCAAGCCATAACGGGCAAGCGTGCCAATGGCCCCGGCCAGGGCAAGCAGCAACAGTTTCTGGGTCACGATGTCGTCCTTCTCGATAGGCGCGACCGCCGGTCGCGGTTTTTACGTGCCACGGGCAGCAAGCGCAATGCCCGATAGCGTCAAGTTTGGCGTATAGCGGACATCGGGGCCGAGCAGTTCGGCCACCCGCGCGCCGGCGCCGCCGGTCAAAAACACCTCGGGCCGCCGGCAGTGTTGATCAACGGGAATCTTGTGCAAATGCTCGATCAGTTCGCGAATCGCGCCCAAGGCGCCCCAGAACAAGCCCGACTCCATCGCCGACTCGGTCGAGGTGCCCAGGGCGGGCGGCGGTGCGTCTAAATCGAAAACATCCACCAGCGGCAGCAGGTCGGTGAACTCGTGGAGCGCCCGGGCCGACATCTCGATGCCCGGCAGGATTGCGCCGCCCAAGAACGCCCCGTCGGCGCCGACCAGATCGACGGTGATCGCCGTGCCCACGTCGACGATAACGGCCCGGCAATTCGGTTGCCGCAACCGATTGACGGCCGCGGCGTCGACCAGCCGGTCGATGCCCACCATGTCCGGCCGTTCCAGACGAACCACAAGCGGCAAATCGCCCGCGGCCAAAAGCGTGAACGGATCCGCCGGACGATTTTCGCCCAACCAGTCGATCAGCCGCGAGGTCGCCGGGCGATTCACGCTGGCGATCCACCAGGCCAACTCGTTTTCAGCAAGGTCGCCCAACCACGGGCCAATCGCGTCCAAATCCGGTGCGCGGCCCACAAGCGGCAGCGTTCGCCGCGGCTCGGGCAAGCCCGACGCGCAGCCGCCGGCGAACTGCCCCAGCTTGATCCGGGCGTTGCCGATGTCGACGGCGATCAGCGGGCGATCCAACATGGTTCAGCGATCAGCAGAGTTTGCGAAACTCATCGAGGCTCAAGCCGGCTTCTCGGATGATTCCCGCCAAGGTCCAACGGTTGACGGGATTGTGGCGGGGGATGGTGATAATGGCCCGATCGTCGGTCATCACCACATGCTTGCCCTGGCGAAGAACGCGAAAGCCGGCCTTCTCGAAAGCCCGCACGACGCGCTGGTGCGGCAATACCGGGACGTCAGCCAACCGCCACCTCCACCTCGCGGAGCTCCTCGCCGTCGGCCAGTTCGTCGACGGCCGACAGGTACTCCTCGATTGCGCTGCGGATGTTGTCCAGAGCCTCTTGTTCCGTGGCGCCTTGGCTCCAACAGCCGCGGAGTCCGGGGCAATGGACGGTATAGCCGTCCTCGTTTTTGCTCAGCACAACTTTGTAACGCATGACCGGCTCCTACGCCAGGCAATTTGCTTTCTCTCTCAATTCTCCCCCGATTCCTTGTGGAAAGCAAGGACCTACCAAGCCGGCGGCTCGCCCTTGAGCGTTTCGGCAATGCGGCCGACCAGGGCGTTCAGGCCTTGGCCGGTCACTGCCGAAATCAGCAAAACTTCACTGCCGATCGTCTCGGCGAGGCTCTGCCGCACCGCTTCGGCATTGGGCAAATCGGCCTTGGTCACGACGACAATCTCGGGCCGCCGGCCCAACTCGGCGTCGTAAAGTTTCAGCTCGTCGCGGATCGCGCGGTAGTTGGTCAGCGGATCGGTGCCGTCGGTCGGTTCGGGCTCGACCAGATGCACGAGGATGCCCGCCCGTTGGATGTGTCGCAAAAATTCGTGGCCGAGCCCGACGCCCTCCGACGCGCCTTCGATCAGACCTGGAATGTCGGCCATGATGAACGACCGGTCGAACTCGATCTGCACGCGGCCGAGGTTCGGATATTTTGTGGTGAACGGATAGGGCGCGATTTCGGGCCTTGCCCGCGAAAGCCGGCTCAACAGCGTGCTCTTGCCGGCGTTTGGTTTGCCGACCAAGCCCACGTCGGCAATCACTTTCAGTTCGAGCCGCAGCGTGCGTGCTTCGCCGGGGTCGCCGGGCGTAAACTGGCGCGGGGCGCGATTGGTGGACGACTTGAACCGGACGTTGCCCTTCCCGCCCTTGCCGCCTTGCGCCGCAACAACCCGCTCGCCCGCCGGCGAAAGGTCCTTGAGCACATGGCCGTGCTTGGCGTCGATCACCACCGTGCCGGGCGGAACCGGAATCACGAGATCTTCGGACGAGCGGCCGTGACAGTTGGCCCCGGCGCCCGGCTGTCCGGCGGCGGCCGACCAGTGGCTGCGATGGGTCAACGGTGCGAGGCTGTCGACGCCCTCCTGGGCAATAAGTATTACGCTGCCGCCGTCGCCGCCGTCGCCGCCGTCGGGCCCGCCGCGCGGCACGTATTTCTCTCGCCGGAAGCTGACGCACCCGTCGCCCCCCTTGCCCGCCTCGACACGTATTTCGACTTCGTCAATAAACATTGCACATCCATATACTGAATCCCCCAGTTTACCGGGCAAACCCGGCTAAGGGAAGACGCCGACGCCGCCATTGCAGGCTATCGGGCCACAAGTAGAAGTAGTATAACTATCCACCACGGAGCCGCGGAGAACACGGAGTTCACGGAGATAGCCGAAGGGTAAAATATACGGCATTGGCAATCCTCTCGGTTGACACATCATCATTCGTGTTTCGACGCCAACCGATCGGTAAATGCCATAACCAATCGCGGCACATGGCTTTTATCTCCGCGTACTCCGCGTATTCCGTGGTGAACTTAACGCTGTAGTGCTAAGGGTTTCCTTCTTCGCTGCAAATTGTGCAGAATAACGGCGAACAACTTGCGGAACGCGGCTTTTTATGCCTGCCTGAACCGCCCAGGCTCGCTATTTATCGCCGTTTTTCAGGGTTGACGTAGCCGCTCTTCAACAAGCCCGAAAAAAACGCTTCGCCCCCCCGGCTTTTGGGCGAAACTGTTCTGCGGCCCATCGCCGGCGCGGCGAATTCTTCGGGGGTGCTTGCGGCTTTCCATCGCGACCGTTATAGAAGAGCATATCTTGTCGTGTGGAATTCTCGCACGTTCCGGCAGGAGATGTCGTCATGGAAATCTGCAAAGGCGATCGCGTTCTGGTCAACGTGGCTCCGTTCATCGGCTCGATCATGCGTTCGGAGGAATCGATTCCCTGCGAAGTGCTCGACGTAGACGGCATTCAGGTTCACGTATGCGCCGAGCCGCCGTACCGTCAGGTTTCGTTGTGGGTTCTTTCGAGTTGGGTCGACGGCCGCGTGCAACAGAAGCGAGAATTGCTTGCTTCGCTTGGAATGGCCGAATAGCGCCGCGGGTCGGTTCGAGCGGCATTGTCGTTGGCTGGTATTTTCAGCCAACGCGCCGGCGGCGCATCGCGGCCAGCCCGCCCAACATCAGCCCAGCGCCGACCAACAACGCGAGCGACGACGGTTCGGGAATCGCCGCAGCATGACCAACGTCGCTCTGATTCCAATTCTGTCCCATGTACGCCAGGTCCGAAATGTCGACCTTGCCGTCGTAGTTGAAATCGCCTTGCGACCAGACCTTGCCGCTCTGGTTCCAGTTTTGGCCCAGCACGGACAGGTCCGAGATGTCCACCGCGCCGTTCAGGGTCGCGTCGCCGTATAGCGTGTAGGCGACGATCACCTCATAGTTCATGGTGGTCTTCCAGCCCAAGGCATGATCGGCGCCGGCCGTCGAGCTTTGGAACTGGCCGGTGTTGAAGTGGGTCGCGCTGCCGCTGTTGTAGCTGGCGGTCAGCAGGGCGTTGATCGTCGCGCTCGGATCGCCCTGGCCGGCATAGCTGAAGATCATCGTGCCGCCCTTAATGTCCGCGCCGCCGAGATTAAGCACGGGATTGTAGGCCGCCGAGCCGTTCAGTTGCAGCGTGCCGGCTTCGACGGTCGTTTTACCGGTGTAGCTGTTAACGCTGCTAATGGTGACTTTGCCGCTGCCCTGCTTCAAGAGGCCCGTCGCACCGACGATGCCCTTGGTGCCGGTGAAGATGAAATCCTTGTTCGCGTTATTGAATACCACGCTAGCCGGCGCGACGTCGGTGTTGCTAAGGATGACGGCCAGTGAACCGGTGGCTGAGTCGTCGAAGGTCACGTTCGAGTTCTCGGCATACTCGCCGACCTCGCCGCTTCCGGCCAGATTCCAGTTGCCCGAGCCGATAGCCGTGCTCCAGATCGAGTTGCCTTCGCCGGTCCATCGCACGTCGCGCGGCAGCAGCAGCGAGAACAGAACGCCGCCGTGCCACGTGCCGCCCCGCGCAGTCACACCGTAGAGCATTGCGCCGTCCATGATCAGCCCACACTCCGGGTCTGATCCATCGGCGTCGGTGAAAGAGTGAAGCACTTCGTATCCGCTGCCGTCGGTCTGCACCTGGAAGATCGTTCCCATATCGTAGGCGCCGCCGTGCGTCGTGGTGCCATAGAGAGTCGATCCGTCTAAAAGCAGGGTGGCGTAAGGCAAACTTCCATCACTGCCGGTGAACGTGTGGAGGAGCGCGTAGCCACTGCCATCGGTCTGCATGGTATAGATCGTGCCTTTGTCGCTGCTGCCGCCCTCATGCGTTGTGCCATAGAACGTTGAGCCGCTGAGGATTGGACCGCCAAAGGGCAAGGCGCCGTCCGTGCTGCCTCCGGCAAACGCATGAAGAACGCTGAATCCCGTGCCGTCGGTATTGACTTGGAAGAAAGTGCCGCCGTCGTGATCACCGGAACGCGCTGTCACGCCATACAGCGTTGAGCCGCTGATCGCCAGGGCCAGCCCCGGGCCCGAGCCGTCGTTTCCGCCGGTGAACGGATGCAGAATCGTCATCCCATTTCCGTCAGTGCCGATCTTGAATACAGTGCCATTGGGAGGGATTCCGAATCCAACTCCATGCGCTACGCCATATAGTGAAGAACCATCAAGTAACAAGTCGCCCCAAGGATGCGCACCTTCACCAGAAACAAATGAATGCACAACTGTGAAATCGCTGCCGTCCATGCCAATCTTGAATATTTTGTTCGAGCTTGTGCCGGAATAGGCAGTTCCATATAAATCCGCTCCGACTAGAGTAAGGCTGGAATCAATACGCAGGCCAACTTTGTACAGGACCTGGTAGCCGTTTCCATCCTCGCCGATCTTGAAAATGGCGCCGGAGGATGTCGTGCCGTACAACGTCGAGTCGATCAGAGTCAATCGGTTATAAGGCACGCTGCCGTCGTCCGTGCCGCCGAACTCGTGCAACACCGTGTAGGTTTGGGCCTGGGCGGGCGACAAGAGAGAAATCGCAACAAGCAGAGCGATGGCAAGGATGCTGATTCGTTTCACGGCGGGGGGCCTCCTATAAGACAAGAGTTGCAAGGCTCTGTATAAACATCTCCCAAGCATCCGTCCGGGCCGGCGGCACGCACGATGGGCTGCGCCGGCACCTGCCGCAATGGGGTGTCCCTATTCTAGCCGAGTATTGCAGAGTCGTCAACGATGTCCAACAACGGGGGATTCGAGAGCGTGCATGCCGCGATTTGTAGAGGCATTTACGACACTTTCCGCCAAAGGCGGTGTTAGGCCCAACGTTGTTTTACGGTCAGGCAAATAAACGGCCGGGCCGACGCGATTTGCAGCCAACTCGGGCCGTTATGGGCCATCGACGTGCCACTGGCCGTCGTCGGCGTTGCGCACGACGCGCCGATAAAGCGAATCGCGCTCGACCGGCTCGCAGCCCGCCTCGGAGATCAACGCGCGAAGCTGCGGAATGCTCAATTCGTTGGGCGACGGGGCCCCGGCCTCGTGATGGATTCGCTCGTGGCGGACCGTGCCGTCCAGATCGTCGGCGCCGTAGGCCAGCGCCGTTTGGGCCGTGCCTACGCCCAGCGAAATCCAATAAGCCTTGATGTGATCGAAGTTGTCGAGCATCAGCCGGCTGACGGCGACGACGCGCAGGTCGACAAGCGGCGACACGCGGCGCAGATGCGCCAACCGGGTTCGCTCGGGATGAAACGCCAGCGGAATGAAGGCCTGAAAACCGCCCGTCTCGTCCTGCAACCGGCGCAGTTGCACCAGATGGTCGACGCGATGCTCGATCGTTTCGATGTGGCCGTAGAGCATCGAGGCGTTCGTGCGGAGTCCAATTTTGTGTGCCGTGTGATGGATATCGAGCCACGTGCGGGCGTCGGCCTTGCGGGGGCAGATTTCGGTGCGCACCTGGGGGTCGAAGATTTCCGCCCCGCCGCCGGGCATGCTCCCCAAGCCCGCCGCAATGAAATCCTCCAGGATCGCGCGAACCGGCCGCCGGGTTATTTGCGCAAAATGGTCGATCTCGACGGCCGTCCACGCCTTCAGATGCAGGCGCGGATACGCCGCGTGCAGATCGCCGATCATGCCCAAGTACCAGTCGAGCCCCTTTTTCGGATGCACGCCGCTGACGATGTGCAGTTCGGTGCAGCCGGCCTCGGCCGCCTCGCGCCCGCGCGCCAGGATTTCGTCGGGCGTCATCACGTAGCATCGCGGGTCGCCGCCTTCGTCTTCGCAACTATACGCGCACAACGCACAGCGGAAGATACACACGTTCGTCGGATTCAGGTGCAGATTGACGTTGTAATAGGCCGCATCGCCGTTCTTGCGGCGTCGGACCACGTCGGCCAGTTCGCCGACAGCGTGCAGATCGACCTCGGGCGAGAACAAAAATTCACCGTCGGCCGCCGACAGCCGTTGGCCGGATTCAACTTTCGCGCGAATTTCGTCAAGCGTCGGCATGGTTTTCAGTTGGCAGTTGTCAGTTATCAGTTATCAGTTATCAGTGGCCGGTTTGCAAAAAAGCTGAAAACTGACAACTGAAAACTGAAAACTATAATCTCACACAAACAAGTCTACCACGCCCACGACGAGCAGCCCGATGCTCACCACGGCGTTGACGTGGAAAAAAGCCCGGTTGACGCGGCTGAGGTCGTCGGGCCGCACGAGCCAATGTTCGTAGGCCAGCAGCACGGCAATGGCCGCCACGCCCGCCAGATAGATGCCTCCGAAGCCGTCGTACACCGAGGGGACCGCCGCCAGCAAACCGACCGTGCCAAGGTGGCATAGCGCCGCCAGCCGCAGCGCCCGGGCGACGCCCCATCGCGCCGGCACGCTTTGCAATCGCATTTTCACGTCGAAATCATAGTCCTGGCAGGCGTAGATGATGTCGAAGCCCGCGACCCACAGCAGCACGGCCGCCCCCAACAGAACCGGCGGCCACGCCAGCTCCGCGCGGATCGCCACCCAGGCGGCCACCGGCGCGGCCATCAGGGCAGCCCCCAGCCAGAAATGCGACAGGGTCGTAAAACGCTTGGCGTAGCTGTAGCCGAACAGAAAGGCCAGCAGCGGCAGCGAGGCGTACAGCGGAATCGGGTTTCGAGGCAGAAACAACAGCGTGCCGGCCACAAAGCCCAGCGAGCAAACCACCGTAAACGCCGCCACGCTGCCGACCGAAAGCAATCCGGCCGGCAGATGCCGCGTTTGCGTCCGCGGGTTCATTGCGTCCAACCGCCGGTCGGCCAACCGATTGAAGGCCATCGCCGCGCTTCGGGCTGTGGCCATGCAAACCAGAATGCCCAGCAGGTCGAGCCAGCGAAACGGCACAGGTGGCACGGCCCGGGCGTTGGCCGACCACGCCATCGCCGCCGCCAACAGCGCAAACGGCAGCGCGAACAGCGTATGACTGAAGCGGATTAGTTCGAGCAAGCGGCGAAGCATGGGAGTGGAGAGTGGAGAGTGGAGAGGGGAGAGTGGACAGTGGACAGTGGACAGTGGACAGTGAAGAGTGAACTGTTTAGCGGCCGCCGGCACGGCGGCCACTAGCCACTAGCCACTAACCACTAACCACTCTCCCCTCTCCCCTACCCACCTCCGCCCCAGGGCGGGACCAAGGCATTTTCGATTCCTAATTGGGTGCAAATGCGGGCGACGACAAAATCCACTAGATCGGCGACTTTTTCGACGCCGTGGTAGAAGGCCGGCATAGCGGGCAGGATCACCGCGCCGGCCTCGGCGGCCCGCTCCATATTGCGTATGTCGACCAGCGAAAGCGGCGTTTCGCGCGGCACGAGGATCAGCCGCCGTCGCTCTTTCAGGTGGACCTCGGCGGCGCGGTGGATCAGGTTTCGGGTCGTGCCGTTGGCTATCGCTCCGAGCGTGCCGCAAGTGCATGGGCATACGACCATTCCGTCGCAGGAAAACGAGCCGCTGGCGATCGGGGCCATCAGGTCCTGGAAGTGGTGGTAGCGGAGCGTGCCGGGTTTGCCGGTTCCCACGCCCAACACGTTGCTCGATTCGCTCGAAATGCCCACCTTGCTCCGCAGCAGTCGCAGCTTAGTATCGCGCGGTCTGGTGCCGGCGTCGAGATGCAGGGCGGCAGGGTCGAATTTCTTTAGATCAACGTTGAGCCCCAGCTCTTGTTTCAACACGACCTGCGCGGCGTTGCTGACGGTCAGATGGACGT
>CAYMQL010000043.1:0-10924 GCA_964392255.1 uncultured Planctomycetaceae bacterium
CCTCAAACTCTACGCGCTCCATGAATCCAGGTACGCTTTAGTCGGATGAACCATTATTGAGCCCTCGATGGCCAAAAAATAAGCCGGTCTCGGGCCAGAAAATGATTGCGCCGTACCCCCGCTGTTACCGATTTGCAGCCGCCGATAGAATAGGGCCCTAGCGTCCCGAAGTGTAATCTTTAAACCTCCCCGCGAGTAAATGCCGCCATGACGCCTCGCCAGTGCATTCTAGCGTCGATCGCCCACCAGAAACCCGATCGCGTGCCGGTAGACCTTGGCGCGACCCCGAGTTCGGGCATTTCGGCCGTGGCCTATAACCGGCTGGTGCGGCATTTGGGCCTGGAGGTCGGGCCGGCGCAGGTTTACGACGTTGTGCAGCAGTTGGCCCAGCCCGACGACGCCGTGCTGGATCGACTGGGCGTCGACGTGGTCGATTTAGGCCGCATGTTCAATCGGTCGCCGGAAAGCTGGCGTGCGGCAGCCTTGCCCGACGGCGAGCCGGTGCAGTTTCCTTTGTGGTTCGAGCCGAAGGTTGCGGCGGACGGCTCTTGGGAGGTTTTCGCGGCAGACGGGACGCGAATCGCGGCCATGCCCGCCACGGGCCGATTCTTCGATCAGACTTGCTTCCCCTATGTCGACGGATATCCGGCCGATTTCAGCGGTCTCGACGCGGCGATGGGCAAGGTGCTTTGGGCCGCACTGGCCCATAGCCCTTGGGATCATGCCTCGGAGCCCGACTTTTGGGAACAACTGCGAGCCCGGGCAATCGAATTGCGTGCGACCAGCCCGCGGGCGATCGTCGTTGCCGGCGGGTGCAACCTGTTCGAATGGGGCTCGTTTCTGCGGCGGTTGGACAATTTTCTGATGGACCTGGCCGGCGATCCGGACAACGTCGAGCGGCTTCTGGACGCCCTCTTGGAACGGCATCTGGCCTTTCTCGAAAAGCTCTGCCGGGCGGTCGGCGACGTGGTCGACATCGTCCGCCTGGGCGACGACTTGGGCATGGACCGCGGCCCGTTCCTTTCGCCGGCGATGTATCGGCGGTTGTTCAAGCCGCGGCACACGGCCCTTTGCGATTACATTCATCGGCATAGCCAAACGCACATCCTGCTGCACTCATGCGGCGGCATCGCCCCGTTGATCCCCGATCTGATCGAGGCGGGCTTCGAAATTCTCAACCCCGTGCAGACCAACTGCCGCGGCATGGAGCCCGAGCGGCTGAAACGCGAGTTCGGCGATCAGGTGACGTTTTGGGGCGGCGGCTGCGACACCCGGCACGTTCTGAATAAGCTTTCGCCCGCCGAGGTGAAGCGCGACGTGCGCCAACGGCTTGAGATTTTCGCGCCCGGCGGCGGATTTGTGTTCAATCCGATCCATAACATCCTGCCCGAGGTTCCACCCGAGAACATTGCAGCCATGTTCGAGGCCGTCGCGGAGTTCAACAACCATGCCTGAGCAGATCGGCAAACTCGACTGGGCGGTCATCGCGTTGTATTTGCTCGGGATCGTGGCCGTCGGCTGCTACGCCGGGCTGAAGAAGCGCCGCGAGGCGGGGGCCAGCCGCTATTTTCTCGCCGCCCATTCGCTGCGGTGGCCGTCGATCGGGCTGGCGCTGTTTGCAACCAACATCTCCTGCTTGCATCTGGTGGCTTTGGCCCAGGCCGGCTACGACAGCGGGCTGTTGATGGGCACCTTCGAGTGGATGGCCGCCTTCACGCTGATTCTGCTGTCGCTGTTCTTCGTGCCGTTCTACATCCGCTCGAAAGTTGCGACCCTGCCCGATTTTTTGGAAAAACGCTACTGCCGGGCGTGCCGCGACTGGCTGGCCGTGGTGTCGATGGCGGCCGCCATTATTTTCCACATCGCCTTTCCGCTGTCGGCCGGTTGGATCGCGCTGCACGGCGTGTTCGGCATCGAAAAATGGACCTGCATCCTGACGCTCTGCGGGCTGACGGCTCTTTACACCGTCGTCGGCGGGCTGGCCGCCGTCGTGATGACCGAGACGATCCAAACGCTCGTGCTGCTGGCCGGGGCGATCGTAATTACCGTTTTTGCGTATTTGAAGGTGGGCGGCTGGGAGCAGATGGTGAGCCTGCTGCGCGATTCGGACGAAATGGTCCGGCTTTCGGTGCTCCGTTCGGGCGCGGTGGAAAAGGATTTTCCCTGGTATGCCGTGTTGTTGGGCTATCCGGTGCTCGGCATTTGGTACTGGTGCGCCGATCAGACGATCGTGCAGCGGGTGCTGGGCGCCAAAGACGAGAACCACGCCCGGTTGGGCCCGCTGTTCTGCGCCTTGGTTAAAATTCTGCCGGTATTCATCTTTGTGCTGCCGGGTTTGATGTTTTACGCGAGCCTCAAGTCGGGCGTCCTCGGCGGCGTGCAGGTCGAAAACAGCAAAGAGGTTTACGGCCTGATGATCAAAAACCTTGTGCCCAGCGGGCTGTTCGGCGTGATGGCCGCGGCGCTGATGGCCGCGCTGATGGGCAATCTGGCCAGCGCCGCCAACTCGATCTCGACGATGTTCAGCTACGACCTATGGCTGCGGCTGCGCCCCGATACGCCGGAGCGCCGGCTCGTGCTGATCGGGCGCACCGCCACGTTTCTGTCGTTTGTGGTGGGCGTCGCCCTGGTGTCGCTGCTGGACAAGTACGAGAGCATTTTCGCCGGCATCAACGACGTGATTGCCCATTTGGCCCCGCCGATCACCTGCGTGTTCACGCTGGGCATTTTTTGGGGCCGGGCCTCGGCCCGCAGCGCAAAATGGACCATGTGGGTCGGCTCGTCGCTGGGCGTGCTGCTGTTTGCGCTGAAAACGCTGCACGTCTGGCAGCCGGAGGTCTTCGGCTGGATTCCGCCGTTTTTCCACCAGACGCCCTTCATGATGATGGCCTTTTACCTCTGCGTTGTCTGCGTATTGATGCAGATGGCGCTGAGTTTTCTGCTGCCGAAGCTGCCGCACGAAGACCCGCAACAACTTTATTGGAAAAATCCGCTGGACGCCCTGCAATCGGCCGGCTGGAGCGGGCTGGGCGACTATCGGCTCTGGGCCGCCGTTGTGTTCGTCGTGATGGTCGGACTGTTTGTCGTGTTTCGATGACCCGTCCCCAGCAATAAGGAGCCATGCCATGAAACTTGCGAGTTTCATTATCGCGGCGGCTGTGCCGCTTTCAGCCGCAGTTGGGATTGCAGGCGAAGCGGCGGATAAATCCACCGCGACGCCGGCGCTGGCTAAGAAGCTCGAAGAGTGGCGGGCCGCCCGGTTCGGCCTGTTCATCCACTGGGGTCCCGTCGCGCTAAAGGGCACGGAAATCGGCTGGTCGCGCGGAGATCAGTTTCCAGTAGGCCAATGGAAACAAGTGCCGATCGAAGAATACGACAACCTCTACAAACAGTTCAATCCCACGAAGTTCGACGCCGACCAGTGGATGAAGCTCGCACACGACGCCGGCATGAAATACGTTGTGTTCACGGCGAAACACCACGACGGCTTCTGCATGTGGGACACAAAGCAAATCGACTATAACATTATGAACTCGCCGTTCGGCCGCGACATTGTGGGCGAACTGGCGGCCGCAGCCAAGCGCCAGGGTCTGGCATTTGGCGCGTACTATTCCACCAGCGACTTCTACCATCCCGATTTTCCCGTGACCAGCCCCGGCGGCATGGTACACCGCGAAACCAGCAACCTTGATCGTTACGAGGCCTATCTGCAGGCGCAAGTCGCCGAGTTGATTCGGCAGTACGGACCGTTATGGGAATTGTGGTTCGACATGCCGCAAGAATACAACGCCGATCGCGGACAGGGCGTGATCGACTACGTCCGCTCACTGCAACCGGACCTGCTCGTGAACGATCGCTCCGGCGCCCGCGGCGACTTCGATACGCCGGAGCAAAAAGTCGGCAAATATAATACGGAGCGGCCCTGGGAAACGAACATGACGATCTGCCAGCAGTGGTCGTGGAAGCCGGGCGACAAGCTGAAATCGCTTTCGCAGTGCGTCCAGACGCTGGTGCGCTGCGCCGGCGGCGACGGCAATTTGCTTCTGAACGTCGGCCCCATGCCCGACGGTCGCATCGAGCCGCGCCAGGCCGACCGGCTCCGCGAGATCGGACAATGGCTGTCGCAATACGGCGAGAGCATCTACGGCACGCGAGGCGGCCCATGGAAGCGGAATCCCCGCATCGTCAGCACGCGGAAAGGCAACTTCATCTACGTTCATGTTCTGCGTTGGGAAGGCGACCGGGTCCGGCTGCCGAGCATCGACGCCCGCATTCTTGATTGCAAAGTTCTTACCGGCGGCACGGCCGATGTGCAACAAACCGGCGGCAGCGTCATCATTTCCATGGCGCCGGCCGACCAGCAGAAAATCGACACCATTATTCGCCTGGAACTCGACAAACCGGCGATGGAAATCTCCCCTGTCGAGCAGTCAGTGCATTAAAGGAGCGACTCATTATGCCGTTGAAAAAGCTGATTGCCCTGTTGCCGGCGTTGGTCGTAATCGTCGGCTGCGGGCGGTTTGAAAAGCAGGAGCCCCAAATGGACAAACAGCCTTCGGTTCGCCGATTCGCCTGGGTGACGGGCTTGGATCCGGAAAAGGCCGAACGCTATCGGCAACTGCACGCCAACCCTTGGCCTGCGGTCAACAAAACGCTCAAGGACTGCCGCATCCAAAACTTCTCGATCCACGAGAAAGAGATCGACGGCAAGCTGTATCTGTTCGCCTATCTCGAATACACCGGCGACGATTTCGACGCCGACATGAAGCGGATGGGCGCAGACCCGGAGACACAGCGTTGGTGGAAGGAAACCGATCCCTGCCAGCTTCCGCTGCCCGACGCCGCGGCCAAAGGCAAGATTTGGTCCGATACGACCGAACTGTATCACTTGCCGTAAAACGGCGTCGAGAACGGAAAAACTTTCAAGGGGCAAATCAGCGTTGCGGCTGGCTCTTTGAACTCCGCACCAGCACCAGCACAGCGAACATCGCCGCCAGCGGCACAAGGCTTGCGACGATCAGGACCGGTTCGAACGAGTAACGGGTCGAGACGTAGCCGATCAGGAATGTGGAGATGATCGTGCCGATGCCCGCCCCCGTGCCGCTCATGCCGCTGACCGAGGCCACGGTGCGGCTGGGATAAAGGTCCGACGGCAGGGCCAACACAATCGTGGAGAAGGCCGAGTAGGCAAACGTCGAAACGGCGAACAGTCCGACGATCAGAACAAAGTTCGACGCAAACGCCGCGGCGGCAAGCGTCGTCATGCCCAGTCCGCAAATGACGATGAGCAACTTACGGGCGGCCAGCACCGCCCAGCCGCGGCTGATCAAATAGCTCGACAGCCCGCCGCCGAAAAAGTTGCCGAGATCGGCCGCGATGAACGGCACCCAAAAGCCCAGCAAGGCGCCTTCGACGCCGAATCCGCGGGCCACGAGGAACAGCGGAAACCAGTCGGTCACGAAGAACCAGACGGGGTCGGTGAGCGTTTTGCCGAGGATAATGCCCCAGGTGTGCGGCAGCGCCAACAGACCGAGCCAGCCGGTCTGCGCCGCGTCGCTCTGGCCGAGGGCGTGCGACTCGGCCTGCTGTTCGTTGCGTTTCGATTCGATAATCATTGCCCGTTCGCTGTCGCTGATGTAGGGATGCGTTTCGGGCGAATAATAGAACAGCCGCCACAGCACCAGCCAAAGCAGGCCTAGTATGCCGGTAATGACGAACGCCGGGCGCCAGCTTCCAAAAGTGTGGTAGAGCCAAATCACCAGGGCGGGGGCAACCGCGCCGCCGATCGACGAGCCGCTGTCGAACACGGCGACCGCCCAGCCGCGTTCCGATTTCGGGAACCACTCGGAGACGGCTTTTGTGGCGCCGGGCCAGTTGGCCGCCTCGCCCGCGCCGAGCAGGAATCGGCAGAAGGCGAAGCTGCGCAATCCGCCGGCCAGCGCGGTGAGCATGGCCGACAGCGAGTACCACAGCACCGAGAGCGTCAGGCCCGTCCGCGTGCCCAGCCAATCGATGATTCGCCCGGCCACGGTCTGCATTACGGCGTAGGCCACGCGAAAGGCAATGACCAGCAGGGCGTAGTCCTCGTTGGTCCAGTGGAATTCGTCTTTCAGATACGGCGCCAAAACGCTGAGCGTCTGGCGGTCGATGTAGTTGACCACCGTCGAGGCGAATAGCAGCCCGCCAATCCACCAGCGAAGATGCGGAATCACAAGGCGTCGATTGTTCACGGGAGGTGCATCCATTGTCTCAAAACTCATAATGAGTCACCCAAAAGGCCATAAAGCGGACCGTAATATTCAATATGTCGCAAGCCGTCTTACACCCGTCACTGTTTTTTACCCCTCTCATATTAGAGCGATAAGTTTACCACGGAGACGCAGAGGACACGGAGATCAAAGCGATGTGCCGCGATTGGTAACGGCATCCCTTGATCAGTTGGTGTCGAAGTACGAACGATTATCATACAACCGAGAGGAATGCCAATGCCGTGTATTTCACCTTATACCTATCTCTGTGAGCTCCGTGCCTCCGTGTTAAACTTCTTTTGGATTGCAAGTTAGCGATGCAGTGCCCACTCTCCTGTTCCCCGTGCCAAATCGTCGAGCCAGCACTCGATCAGCGTCGATTGGTTGGCGTTGCGGTCGATCTGGGCGGCGGCCTCCAGACAGCGGTCGATTCGTGCGGCCGCCCGCTCTGCGTCGTGCTGTTCGCGCAACTGCCGGCGATAAAACTCGGCGGCGAATCCGACCACCTGGCGCAGGCGTGCCCGGCGCAATGCGGCCTCTTTGCCCGCCGCGTCGACAAACGCGGCCACCGCCCGAGCCAGCGACACGCTGTCGACGGTCGGCTTGGCGAGGCCGGCCAACAGGGTGTCGCGAAACGTCCATAGCTCGGGATCGGCCAACTCGACGGCGCGTTGCAGGCTGCCTTCGCTGTGCTCGGCCAGCCGCCGGGCCTCGGCCGGATCGGAAACCAGACCCTTCGATATCAACAATGAGGCGACGACCTCGACCGGCAGCGGCTGGAACCGAATCAGTTGGCAGCGCGAGCGGATCGTCGGCAGTTGTTTGGCCGGGCTGGTACCGATCAGAATCAACACGGACCGCGGCGGCGGTTCTTCCAAGATTTTTAGTAGTGCGTTGGCCCCTTCGGCGTTCAAATAGTCGGCGTCGTCGATAATCGCAATCTTTCGTCCGCCGAGGCTGGGCTTCAAACCGATGTTATGGCAGAGGCCCTCGCGCCGCCGATGGTCCTGATCGCCAATCAACAGAGCCAATGGGATGAACGCCTTGTCGTCGGGCTTGGCCACCACGTCGAGGTCCGTGTGCGTGCCGGCCGCCGCCTGGGCGCACGAAGGGCACGCGCCGCACGGGTCCAGGGCCTCTTCCGGCCGCGTCTGGCAAAGCATCGCCTGGGCCAGCTTCAGCGCAAAGGTGCGTTTTCCAATTCCCGCCGGGCCGACAAACAAAAAACTGCTGGCCAGCCGCCCCCGGCCCAAGGCCCGGCGAAACTGCTCGACCACGTCGTCGTGTCCGTCAATGCCGTGCCAGGACATAAGGAAAGGATGAAGTAGGAAGGATGAAGGATGAAGTGCCAGCCACTAACCACTAGCCACTAACCACTAGCCACTAACCACTCGCCGCCGAATCTCGGCCTGAACCTCGTCGATCGATCGCGTCGCATCGACCACGACGATTTTGTTGGGCGACCGGGCGGCCTCGGTCAGAAAGCCGGCCCGCACCCGGGCGTGGAACTCCGCGCCCTGTTTTTCCATGCGGTCCAACGGACGGTCCATCCGCTGGGCGGCCACTTCGGCCGTCACGTCCAACACAATGGTCAAGTCCGGCATCAGCCCGCCGGTGGCCACGCGGCCGACTTCCCACAGGGTCGGCACATCGAGCCCGCCGCCGTAGCCCTGATAGACCACGTTGGCCAGCAGATAGCGGTCGCAGAGAACGGTTTTGCCCTGGGCCAAGGCCGGGCGGACCACCTCTTCGACCAGTTGCGCCCGGGCGGCCATATAGAGCAGCATCTCGCTTCGGCGGTCGATGTGTAGATCGTGCCGGTGCAGCAGGATTTCGCGCACGGACTCGCCCAGCGGCGTGCTGCCGGGATCGCGGCAGACGACCACATCGCGCCCCTGTTGCCGCAGCCAGCCGGCAAGCAGTTCCAACTGGGTGGATTTTCCGGTGCCGTCGCCGCCGTCAATGGATATAAACATTGCGGCATTGTAAGGCATCGTGGGCCGGTATACAACGGCCGCCGCGGCTTTGCGAATCGCGAGCCTAAGAAGATCAGACCCCAACGTACAGAGGACAATTCGCGTTGCGGATCAGGTGGAGCATGGTCGTCTCGTGAAAGATCGAAGCAAGCCAGCTTCGCTGGCTCGAGCCGATCACGATCAGATCCGCGTTCCACTCCGCGGCCTCGGCGAGGATTCCCTGTTTCGGATCCGTCGGCCGATATTGGATTTCGGGCTCGCGGCCGTGGGCCCGGCAGTAATCGGCGGCGTCGGCAAGCATCCGTTCGGCCTGTTCCTGAAGATGCTCGCAAACGAGGATGCGCAGGGCTGCGTCGGACCATGCCCGAAACCGAACGAATTGCTTCATCGATTCGGCGGACTGCACCGAGCCGCTATAGGCGATCAGAGCCCGGCGGATCGGGCGATACTGGTCGGAGACGGCCAGCAGAGGCCGCACGCCGCCGCCGATCAAATCCTTGAGGAATTGGGCGGGATCCACGTCGGCGTCGCCCAACAGTTCGTATTCGAACATGCTGCGCAGGCCGAAGACCGCGAGATCGTGATACCGGGCATAGTCGACCATCAATTGGAACGGATTGCCCTGCTCGCGATGCACATCGACCGAAACGCCGGCCTCGGCGCAGGCGCGTTCGAGTTGATCGACGGCTTCGTCGATGCGTTCGCGAGTGACTTCGCGCCGGTGATCGCGTAATTCGGCCGCGGCAGCGCCGGCGCCCAAGGGAATAGGTCCCACGCGGTCGAGCCGGCTTTCGTCGACGACCGTAACGGCGGTGATGCTTGCGCCGCATCCCTGTGAAATATCGACGGCATGCTGAACGGCGGCCTTGGAGAAAGGCGTTCCGCCGATGGCCAGGAGCAGTTTGCGAATCATGTTACAGCCCTCCGTTTCAGGCGTCGGACGCTCCCATCGTCCGGCGCAGCCATTTTTCCGCTCCCACCGCGGCGTAGCATAGCAACGAGGCGGCGAGAATCCAGCTCCATTGCACCATTCCGATCGGCGCGCTCCCGAAAAGTCGATTCATGACCGGCGCGTAGGTGTAAAACAACTGCAAGAGGGTCATGACCGTGACGCCCAGAAGCACCCAGCGGTTCGAGAACACGCCAATTTGGAACATCGACCGGGTCAGCGAGCGGCAGTTAAATAGATAGAACAGCTCGACGAAGACGAACACGTTGACGGCCACCGTGCGGGCTTCGGCGTCGCCGGCGCCGCGGTGATGAGCCCACTCGAAGAGCCCGAACGCCGTCAACAAGAGGATGCCGGCGACGAGGAAGATGCGCCCGATCAGGGCGCCCGTGAGGATGGGCGTTTTCGGATTGCGCGGGGGCCGCTGCATGATTCCGGGCTCTTTGGGTTCGAAGGCCAGCATGAGGCCCAAGAAGACGGCGGTGGTCATATTGATCCAGAGGATCTGCAAGGGGAGGATCGGAAGCATCACTCCCGCGAAGACGGCGGCCAGAATAACAAGTCCCTCGCCCAAGTTGGTCGGCAGCGTCCAGACGATGAACTTGGTGAGATTGTCGAAGACGCCGCGTCCCTCTTCGACCGCCGCCTCGATGGTGGCGAAGTTGTCGTCGGTCAGGACCATGTCGGCGGCCTCTTTGGCCACTTCGGTGCCCGTGATGCCCATTGCGACGCCGATGTTCGCCTGTTTCAGGGCCGGGGCGTCGTTGACGCCGTCCCCGGTCATTGCCACGACGTTGCCTCGCGATTGCAGGGCCCGAACCAGTCGCAGCTTTTGCTCGGGGGTGACGCGGGCAAAAACCGAGGTTTTCTCTGAAACCGCAATTAACTCTCGGTCGGGAAGCGTTTCGAGGGTTTGGCCGGTCACGGCCGACGATTCAGCCGATTCGAGGGGAAGCTGCTTGCTCAGCCCGATTTGATTTGCAATGGCGGCGGCGGTCAGGGCATGATCGCCCGTGATCATTTTGACGCGGATACCCGCCATTTGACATTTTTTGACGGCCGCAATCGCCTCGGCCCGCGGAGGATCGATCATGCCCTGGAGCCCGAGAAACGTCAGGCCCGAGGCAACGTCGGGATGGTCGATTTTGTCTGTTCCGGGCGGCAGTTCGCCGCGTGCAAAAGCCAGCACCCGCAAACCCTTCGCGGCCATTGCGTCGAAAGCGGTCTGAATTTGTTTTTGATCAACGGCCGCGGCGAGTCCGGCCGCGTCGAGCATGGCGTTGCACTTTGGCAACACCGCCTCGACGGCGCCCTTGACGAACACAACGCGCGGTTTTTGCGTCCCCGCATCGTGAAGCGTGGCCATGTACTGGTGCTGCGATTCAAACGGGATCGAGTCGACCCGCCGCAGATGCGACTGCAAGTCGGCTTCGTTCAGGCCGCCCTTTGCGGCCGAGGCGATCAACGCGCCTTCGGTCGGATCGCCTTGCACGTTCCACCGCCCGTCTTTTTCGATGAGATTGGAGTCGTTGCATAGCAGACCGGCCGTAAGACATTCGCGCGAGAGATTCTCCGCTGCGTTGTTCTCGATATCAGAGGCAACGGGCGTAATTCTTCCGTCGGGAGCGTAACCCGCTCCCGAAACGCCCAGCAGAACGCCGCCCGTCCAGATTTCCTGAACGGTCATCTGATTCTCGGTCAACGTGCCGGTTTTGTCGGAGCAGATGACGGTGGTGCTTCCGAGGGTTTCG
>CAYMQL010000044.1:0-9823 GCA_964392255.1 uncultured Planctomycetaceae bacterium
CCGCCAGTTGCGCTTGACCTACGGCCGGCCTTTCAAGGTCTGGCTGCGGCTGACGAAAGAGCAGCCGATCGAGGAAGAGGTCTACCTGGGCGACATTCCCATTATGCTCGGCGGCGGCGAGTTCATCATCAACGGGGCCGAGCGCGTCGTCGTCAGCCAGTTGCACCGCAGCCCCGGCGTCGACTTCGTCAGCGAAGTCGAGGGCGCCGGCGAGCGCCGCCTGCAAAGCTGCCGCATCATTCCCGAACGCGGCAGTTGGATCGAATTGAACGTCAACCGCAAGGAAAGTCTCTCGGTCCGCATCGACCAGAGCGGCAAGTTTTCGATCATGACGCTCTTGCGGGCGATGGATCCCCAGTACAGCGACAGCGCCAACCTGCTGCGCGTGTTCTTCCCGACCGAGGCGATCAAAGTCTCCGACAGCCGCAACGCCCCGAAGATCGAGGGCAAGCTGGCCGTGGGCGACATCGTCTATCCGGCCGATAGCGAACGGGCCGGCGAAATCATCGTCGAGTGCGCCCAGAAAATCACGAAAAACGCCGCGGAAACCATCTGCACCTCCGGCCTGAAACAAGTCGAGGTGATGAGCGATCCGAAGATTCCGCTGCTGCTGAACGCGCTGGCCGACGACAACACCGCCAGCCACGAAGAAGCGCTGCTGCGGATTTATCAGCGGCTGCGGCCGGGCAATCCGCCGCAGTTGGAAAAGGCCAAAGCCCTGTTCCACGAGAAATTCTACGACACCAATCGCTACCGGCTGGGCCGCGTCGGCCGCTTCCGCATCAATCGCAAGCTGGGCCTGAACATCCCCGAAGAGGAAATGACGCTTCGGGCCGACGACCTGATCGCCGCGATCAAATATCTCGTGGCATTGCGCAACGGCGAGCAGACCGTCGAGGTCGACGACATCGACCACTTGGGCAACCGGCGCCTGCGCACCATCGACGAGTTGGCTTCCGACGAGCTGCGCAAGGGCTTTTTGAAGCTCCGTCGCACGGTCCAGGAGCGCATGAGCCTGAAAGACCTGGAGGACATGACGCCCCGCAGTCTGGTCAACCCCAAGAGCATCTCGGCGGCGATCGAGTATTTCTTCGGCCGCGGCGAGCTTTCGCAGGTGGTCGACCAGACCAACCCGCTGTCGATGTTGACGCACGAAAGGCGTCTTTCGGCGTTGGGCCCCGGCGGCTTGAACCGCAAGCGGGCCGGCTTCGAGGTGCGCGACGTCCACAATTCGCACTACGGCCGCATTTGCCCGATCGAAACTCCTGAAGGCACGAACATCGGTTTGATTTCCAGCCTGGCCATCTATGCCGGCGTCGACGCATACGGATTCCTCGTCACGCCCTACCAGAAGATCAAAAACGGCCAATTGACCGACGCGATCGAATGGCTTCGCGCCGATCAGGAGCAAGAGGCGATCGTCGCCCCGGCCGACGCGCTGATCGTCGACGGCCGTTTGGCCGGCGACACGATCATCGCGCGCTACAAAGGCGATTTCCAATTAGCGCCGTGCAATCAGGTGCAGTACATCGACGTGGCGCCGGCCCAGATGGTCGGCGTTTCCGCCGGTCTGATCCCCTTCCTCGAACACGACGACGCGAACCGGGCCTTGATGGGCTCGAACATGCAGCGCCAGGCCGTGCCGCTGCTGGTCACCGAGCCGCCGCTGGTGGCCACCGGACTGGAACAAGAGTCCGCGTTGAACTCTAGCATGTTGGTCCGCGCCCAGCGCAAAGGCACAATCACCGCCGTCGACGCCGAGCACATCGAGATCGGCGCCGACGTCTACAAGCTCCGCAAGTTCGTCGGCCTGAACGAGCGCACTTGCCAGAACCAACGGCCGATCGTCTCGGTCGGCGACAAGGTCGAAAAGGGCCAAGTGATCGCCGACGGCGCCGCGACCTACCACGGCGAACTGGCGCTGGGACGCAACGTCCTGGCGGCCTTTATGGCCTGGGACGGATTCAACTTCGAGGACGCCATCATCATCAGCGAAGAGCTGGTGGAGAACGACACCTACACCTCGATCCACATCGAGGAATTCGACATCGAAATCCGCGAGACAAAGCTCGGCCGCGAGGAGTTCACCCGCGACATCCCCAACGTCAGCGAGCGGCAGCTCCGCAACCTTGACGAGGGCGGCATCGTCCGCGTCGGCACTTACGTTCATCCGGGCGACATCCTGGTGGGCAAGGTTTCGCCGAAGTCGAAGACCGAACTGACGCCGTAAGAGAAGCTGTTGCACGCCATTTTCGGCCGCGCCGGCGAGTACTTAAAAAACGACTCGCTCGAAGTGCCCTCCGGCGTGGAAGGCATCGTCATCGGCACGCAGAAGTTCTCGCGCCGCATGAGCCTTTCGGAAGACGACCGCAAGACGTTCGAGGCGTCGTTGAAGGAGGCCGAGGCCAAGGGCAACGAGCGCATCGCCGCCGCATTCGGCGAGCTGATCAAGGAAGTCGAAGCCGTGCTTCACAAAAAACTCACCGACGAGGACGGCAACCCGCTGGTCGAGAACCAGGAGCATCGCTACGTGGCCGAGCAGGCCCATCAATTCGACATCGAAAAGCTCGACATCCGCAGCCCGCAGCGCAAGGCCGACGTGGAAAAGGTCCACAAGAACCTGTGGCCGGCGGTCGAGGCGGCCATCGACGCTAAGGAGCGAACGCTGAACTCGATGAAGCGAGGCGATGAGCTCCGCAGCGGCGTGCTGCAAATGGTCAAGGTGTATGTGGCGGCGAAGCGGGTCATCTCGGTGGGCGACAAAATGGCCGGCCGGCACGGCAACAAGGGCGTCATCGCCAAAATCTTGCCCAAGGAGGACATGCCCTGCCTGCCCGACGGCACGCCGGTGCAAATCCTGTTGAATCCGCTGGGCGTTCCCAGTCGTATGAACGTGGGCCAGATTCTCGAGACGCACCTGGGCTGGGCCGGCGCGGCGATGGGCTTCCAGGCCGTTACGCCGATTTTCGACGGGGCCACCGAACAGGACATCCACAAAGCGCTCAAAGACGCCGGCCTGCCCGAACACGGCAAGGCTCAGCTTTACGACGGCCGGACCGGCGAAAAGTTCGAGCAGCTTTCCACAGTGGGCTACATCTACATGCTTAAGCTGCACCATCTGGTCGACGACAAGGTTCACGCCCGGTCGACCGGCCCGTACTCGCTGATCACGCAGCAGCCGCTGGGCGGCAAGGCTCGGTTCGGCGGCCAGCGATTCGGAGAAATGGAAGTCTGGGCGTTGGAGGCCTACGGCGCCGCGTACATTCTTCAAGAGTTGCTGACCGTCAAGAGCGACGACGTGGAAGGACGCACGAAGATTTACGAGTCGATGGTCAAGGGCGAGAACACTTTGGAAGCCGGCACGCCGGCCAGTTTCGACGTGTTGACGAACGAAATCCGCGGCCTGGCGCTCAATATGCAGTTGGAAAAGGCGCACATCTGACAAAGTGGCTAGTGGTTAGTGGTTAGTGGCTAGTAAAGGCGATGCAAGGACGTCTTTTTTTAGCTTCTAACCGCTAACCACTAGCCGCTAGCCACTGGCCACTGGCCACTAAGGAGCAATCCCGTGAGTATCGGTGAAACCACATACGATCGGATCAACGACTATACATCGGTCAAGATTAGCCTAGCCCGGCCGCACGACATTCGTAGCTGGTCGTTCGGCGAGGTGAAGAAGCCCGAGACGATCAACTACCGCACCTACCGCCCGGAAAAAGACGGCCTGTTCTGCGAGCGGATTTTTGGCCCAGAGAAGGACTGGGAGTGCTCCTGCGGCAAGTACCGCGGCATGAAATACAAGGGCATGATCTGCGACCGGTGCGGCGTGAAGATCACGCACAGCCGCGTGCGGCGGAAGCGGATGGGCCACATCGAGCTGGCCGCCCCGGTGGTCCACATCTGGTTCTTCAAGGCGATGCCCAGCCGCTTGGGCGCTCTGCTGGCCATGAAGACCACGAGCCTTGAAAAGGTCGTTTATTTCCAGGACTACGTGGTCACGAATCCCGGCGATACGCCGCTGAAATTGCAGCAACTGCTGACCGAGGAAGAGTATCGCGCCGCACGCCTCCAGTATCCCGACGGGGGCTGGGAGGCCGACATGGGCGCCGAGGCCGTCCGCAAGCTGCTGGTGCAGCTCGACCTGGTGAAGCTTTCGCAGGAACTCCGGACCGAACTGATCGAGACCAATTCAAAGCAGAAGAAAAAGGACTTGATCAACCGCCTGAAGGTGGTCGAGGCGATTCGCGACAGCGACAACCGGCCCGAGTGGATGGTGCTGGACGTGATTCCGGTGATTCCGCCCGATTTGCGCCCGCTAGTTTTGTTGGATTCGGGCAATTTCGCCACGAGCGACCTCAACGATTTGTATCGGCGGATCATCAACCGGAACAACCGGCTGAAGAAGCTGGTCGACCTGAACGCGCCGGAAGTGATCATCCGCAACGAGAAGCGGATGTTGCAGCAGTCGGTCGACGCGCTGTTCGACAACAACCGCTGCAAGCGTCCCGTGCTGGGCAGCAGCAACCGCCCGCTGAAATCGCTCACGGACATGATCAAGGGCAAGCAGGGCCGCTTCCGCGAGAACCTGTTGGGCAAGCGCGTCGACTATTCGGCCCGAAGCGTGATCGTCGTCGGGCCGGCTTTGCGGCTGCACCAGTGCGGTCTGCCTAAGAAAATCGCCTTGGAGCTGTTTCAGCCGTTCATCATTCGCCGCCTGAAAGAACTCGGCCACGCCGACACGATCAAGAGCGCGAAGAAGATGCTGGAGCGGAAGGACGAGGAGGTTTGGGACATTCTGGAAGAGGTGATTCAGAATCATCCAGTGCTGTTGAATCGTGCTCCGACGCTGCACCGCATGGGCATCCAGGGATTCGAGCCCGTGCTGGTCGAGGGCAACGCGATCAAGCTGCATCCGCTGGTTTGCAAGGGCTTCAACGCCGACTTCGACGGCGACCAGATGGCGGTGCATTTGCCGCTTTCGATCGAGGCCCAGGTCGAGGCGCACACGCTGTTGATGTCGACGAACAACATTTTCAGCCCGGCCAACGGCGCGCCGATCATCAGCCCGTCGCAGGACGTGGTGATGGGCTGCTACTACATGACCACCTCGTTGCAGAACACCAAGGGCGACGGCATGAAGTTCTCGTCGGTCGACGAGGTGCAACTGGCGCATTCGCTGGGCGTGGTCGCGACGCACGCGGCCATTTCCGTCCGGCTGCCGAAGGGGCGGCGCGTCAAGGGCGACCGCGGCGTCAAAGCCGGCTCGCCGATGGTGCAAACCACGGTCGGCCGCGTTCTGTTCAATTCGATGCTGCCCGAGGGAATGCCCTACTACAACATTCCGCTGCGTTCCAGCGACCTGGCGAGCGTCATCTCCGACTGCTACGAAATCCGCGGTCGGCGGCAAACCATCGACCTGCTCGACGCCCTGAACCGAATCGGTTTTCGCCAAAGCACGCTCTCCGGTCTGAGCTTCGCCACCGACGACCTGATTACCCCGCCGAACAAGTCGAAGATCATCGCCAGCGCCGAAAAGGCCGTGATGCGAATTTTGAAGCTTTATCAGCGCGGCATCATCACCGAGGGCGAACGCTACAACCAGGTGCTCGACGCCTGGACCCATGCCCGCGAACAAATCACCTCGGAAATGATGCAGGAATTGGAGAGCGACTACCGCTTCCCGGGCTACGTCAATCCGATCTTCCTGATGGCGCACTCCGGGGCCCGCGGCGGCGTCGAGCAGATTCGCCAGTTGGCCGGCATGCGCGGTTTGATGGCGAAGCCGTCGGGCAAAATCATCGAAACGCCGATTAAGGCGAATTTCCGCGAGGGGCTGACCGTTTTGGAGTATTTCAGTTCGACTCACGGCGCCCGCAAGGGTTTGGCCGACACGGCCTTGAAGACGGCCGACTCCGGCTACCTGACTCGAAAGCTGGCCGACGTGGCCCAGAACGTCGTCGTGACGACGCACGACTGCGGCACAACCCAGGGCATCACGAAAGGCGTGATCTACCGCGGCGAAAAAGTCGAAGTGAGCCTGGCCGACTCGATCAAGGGCCGCGTCAGCCGCACGAACATCGTCAATCCCATCACCGACGAAGTGGTCGTTCGCGAGAACGAGCTGATTACGCCCGAGATCGCGCGAAAAATCGAAGCGATGGGCCTGGAGAAGATTCAGGTCCGCAGTTCGATGACCTGCGACGCGAGCCTCGGCGTCTGTGCGCTTTGCTACGGCATGGACCTTTCGACCGGAGCGCTGGTCGAGCAGGGCATGGCCGTCGGCATCATCGGCGCCCAGAGCATCGGCGAGCCGGGCACGCAGTTGACGATGCGGACGTTCCACATCGGCGGCACCGCGGCCCGAGCGGTCGAAGAAAGCGAAATCCGCGCCAAAAAGGCCGGTATTGTGCAGTTCACCCGCATGAAGGTCGTCCGAAACGACGAGGGGCAACAGGTCGTGCTGACCCGCAACGGCGAAATTCTGTTGTTGGACCCCAAGGGCCGCGAGATCGAGAAATACGAAGTGCCCGCCGGCGCGAATCTGATGATCGAGGAAAACCAGGAAATCCAACCCGGCACGGTGCTCTGCCAGTGGGACCCGCACAGCATTCCCATTCTTGCCGAAGTGGGCGGCAAGGTCCGCTACGAGGACGTCATCGAAGGCGAAACGATTCGGTTGGAGAAAGACCCCGGCGGCCACGTCCGCATGATCGTCACCGAGTACAAGGGCGACCTGCACCCGCAAGTCGTTCTCGAAGACGAAAGCGGCAAAATTCTCGACTTCTACTACCTGTCCGAAAAGGCCAACATCGAAGTGCCCGAAGGCAAGTTGATTTCGGCGGGCACGCTGCTGGCCAAGACGCCGCGCGAAGTATCGGGTACGCAAGACATCACCGGCGGTCTGCCTCGCGTGACGGAAATTTTCGAAGCACGCAAGCCCAAGGACCCTGCGGTCATCGCCGAAATCGACGGCGTCGTCGAGATTCTCGGCGAGAAGCGCCGCGGCAAACGCACGATCGTGGTCAAGAGCGAGGCGGGCATCGAACGCGAACACCTCGTTTCGCACGGCAAGCACCTTCGCGTTCACTCGGGCACATTCGTCCGCGCCGGCGAGGCGCTGGTCGACGGTCCGCTCGTGCCGCACGACATTCTCCGCATCTCGGGCGAAGAAGCCGTGCAGCAGTACCTGGTTCGCGAAATTCAGAACGTCTATCGCAGCCAGCGCGTGGAAATCAACGACAAGCACATCGAAATCATCGTTGCCCAGATGCTGCGCAAGGTCCGCGTCGAGTCGATCGGCGACACCACGTTGCTGCCCGGCAGCGTGATGGACAAGTTCGAGTTCCGCGCGGCCAATCAGGAGTTGACCAAATGCCTGAAGATCGCCGAAAAGGGCGACAGCGACTTCGAGCCGGGCGCGATTGTGCCGATCGCGGCGCTGGAGCAGGCCAACGCCCAGATCGAGGCCCTCGGCGGCGCGCCCGCCAAAGGCGTCAAACCGAGAATGGCCACCGCCAGCACGCAGTTGTTGGGCATCACCAAGGCGGCCGTGCAAAGCTCCAGCTTCATCTCGTCGGCCAGCTTCCAGGAAACCACCAAGGTGTTGACCGAGGCGGCCCTGGCCGGCAAGATCGATCCGCTGGTGGGCTTGAAAGAGAATGTCATCCTTGGCCACCTCGTGCCCGCCGGCACGGGCTTCCACAGCTATCAGCAGTCGGAGGTCCGCATCCGGCCCCAGGCTCTGGAAAGCCTGGTGGTGGAGAAAGAAGACGTGCTTGCCAGACACTTCCCGCTTTTGGACGGCGGGCGGAAAGCCGACGCTTCGACCGAAACGGAAGAACCAAGCAACGTCGCTCCGTCGCAGACTTCGGCGCCCACCGCGGTCGGTTCGTTGGAATCGTTCTTCGTCGACGAAGAAGCGTCGCCGGAAGAAGAGACGTAGTCGGCTTTCAACGTTTTCTTAACGGCTGTCGGAAACGCGCACTGTTGATTCAGCGTCCGGATGAATCGTCCTCGCCGGTTTGTTTTCCGCCGCCGTTCGCTTCGGTTTGCGGGAGCAAGGGAATTTTGACGACGATATGGGCGCCTTGTCCGGGAGCAGCTTGAATGAGTGCGACGCCGCCGAGAAGCCTCGCCCGCTCGTGGATGCCCTGCAAGCCGAAGTGCCCGCCTTTGACTTCGGCCGGATCGAATCCGACGCCCCAATCCTGAACCTCGATTTTCAGGGTTTCGTCGGACTGCAAAACATCGACATGCACCGTAGGGCTCTGACTATGGCGGCAGGCGTTGGTCAGACACTCTTGCACAATGCGGAAAACGGCGCTTTCAAGCAGCGGCGCAAGCCGGCGCGGTTCTAAATTGTGCGTAAACGTAATTTCCGGTCCGCCGTGTTGCCGGCGTTCGGCGATCAAATACTCGACGGCGGCCGCGATGCCCGATTCGTCGAGCACCGGCGGACGCAAACCGCCGATCAGCCGGCGCGTCTCGGCCAACGCCGCTTCGAGCAACCGCACCGCTTCATCGTACATCGTTCGAGCCGCCGCGGGATCGTTGTCGCACAGCCGGTTGACCGACTGGAACTTGTAGATGGCTCCGGTCAACTGCTGAGCCAAACCGTCGTGAATTTCGTAGGCCACGAGCTTCCGCTCGCTTTCGTGCAAGTCAAGCATCTCGCGCAAAAGCTGCTGTTCCTGCCGCAACGCGGCCTCGGCTCGTTTGCGATCGGCGATGTCGCGCACCAGGGCGAGCATCAATCGCTCTTCACCCCGATGAAGCGGCGAGAGTCGCACTTCGACGGGAAACGTCGCCCCGTCCTTGCGGCGATGGACGCCCTGAAACGTGATGGGATACGCCTCATCGGGCAGCGAAGCGAATTGTCCCAGATTGTTTGAGATAAAAGTCACGTCCACGTCGGCGATATTCATCGAGAGCAACTCTTCGCGAGTATAGCCTAGGCTGTCGCAAGCTCGCTTGTTGACATCCAGAATATCCCCGCGCATCGTGCGCAGAAAAAAGGCGTCGCCGGCGTTGTCGACAAGTTGGCGGAAACGCCGTTCGCTTTCGCTAAGCTCGCGCGTCCGCACGGCGACCAATCGCTCGACCTCGGCCGCGCGGCCGGTCAATACGAGAAAATGCGTCAGAAGCATCGCCGTAAGACCGAATCCGATCAGCATCGCTCCGACGGGCCCCCACGTGCGGTGCTTCGCCACGTAACTGGGCATCGGAATGCAATCGACCGTCCATCGAGTGCTGCCCAGATCGACTTCGCCAATGCTGTGGATGCCGCCTTTCGGAGGCACGGCCGGGCCGTTGACCGGCGGCACGGCGTCATAATGCTTGTGCAAGCTGGAAAACCGGGTGTACAGCGGCGTCGGCTTCCCTTCCGCGGGAGACGTGCTGACGAAAATGTCGATTCCCAAAGACGCAAAAATCGTCAGCGCGCGGTCGACAAGCGCGCCGATATGAAAAACCCCCAGCACAAAGCCGTCGATTTCCGACTGGTCGGCCGATTGTTCTTGCCCGTTCGCGTTCTCGTTCCAAGCCGGCTGCACAACGTATAAGAGCCAGTCGCCGCGCTCGTCGCCGTGCGGCCGCGGCCCGACAGCCACCGCTGCGCGGCCCGTCGCCGACGCTTGGTCGATTGCGCCCCGCAACGTTTTGTCCACGCCTAAGTCCGCTCCGAGCAGTCCTTTTTGTTTCTCCGCCGGCTCGGAATACAAGACCGGGTAATATCGGTCGCGTTGTCGGGCAGACGCCAGACTCCCCCGATCGTCATACTCGCGGATTTCATAATCCGAAAGCCCGTTCTTCCGAACGGATTTTTCGT
>CAYMQL010000044.1:9833-10849 GCA_964392255.1 uncultured Planctomycetaceae bacterium
CTTCGCGTTGCGGGCCGGCGACCGACGGCAGCCAAGCCAACATCTCCATTCCAGAGTGCTTCTCGATAATCGGACCCGCAAAAGTGCGAAACTCTTTGCGTTGGACCAACGTGGAACCGCCGAAAAAAGCCGAAACGACTTTTATGGCGCCAAGCTGATCGGTCAGAACGCGCTGGATCGATTCAATGCGTTTGGCGGCGTCGCGGTCAAACTGAACCCGCAACATTTGCCGTTCCCGCTCCAGCAGAAACCTGCCGACCAGAACCGACAGCACCGCGCCGACGACCGCAATCGCCGCGGCAATAACAGCCCTGTGCCGCGCGGAATAGCGAGTCGCTTCGGCCGTGGGTGAAGCCGCCGAGGCTGCGTTGGCAATGGAACAAATCATCGAACGTCTCGTGCAACGAATAAAATCAGAAAAGCCTTACTAGAATGCTTGCCTGAAGTACGGGTAAGTCAATCCCCACCGCATTGGTGGCATGCGGGTGAATTTTACGCGAATCACCGACATTCTGCCGATTGCGTTCATCAGAAACGAGAAATTCGAGGGGGTTCGATCATCACCCCTATAGCCTAGCGAAAAAGCGCAAAACAAACAACCCCCCAAACGCATGGTGCATGCTTCTCGACTGCGCACCCGGCTTGCGCCAACTGCAATAGTGCCCAGTTTGATGATGCGTTCGGGGGACGCACGACTGTTAAACGCCGCAAGTCGTGTGTGCCGGTTCGGCGGTTCCGCAGAGCCGTCTAACGCCGAATTTTTTGCGAAAATTCGGGGTCGTCGCGGTAGAGATAGGCCTGATAGTTCACCCGGGCGCGCAGCCGCGTCTCTTCATACGAACCGCGGCGTTCGATCAACCCCAGGTCGTAGGCCAAACGGTCGGAATAGCCCGGCAAAAGCACCCGGTAGTCGTACGGCACTTTGTCGGGCTTCAGGCGGTTGATGTGGTTGCGAATGTTCGTGGTGCAGTTGTTGGTCAGCGTGTCGTAGAACTCGGGCGATCGGGCCAGATGGT
>CAYMQL010000045.1:0-2129 GCA_964392255.1 uncultured Planctomycetaceae bacterium
GGGGTTCAATCCGCAGAGCTGCCAGGTCACCTCGTTCAAGCAGCCCGGCGTCGAAGAGTTGGCCCACGACTTTCTTTGGCGCATCAGCCGAGCCGCCCCGCGCAAAGGATTCGTCGGCATCTTCAACCGCTCGCATTACGAAGACGTGTTGGTGGTCCGCGTACACGATCTTGTGCCGAAGAAAGAATGGCGGAGCCGCTACGAACGTATCAACCTGTTCGAGCGAACGCTGCACGAGGGCGGCACGACCATCGTCAAGGTGTTTTTGCACATCAGCAAGGACGAGCAGCGGCGGCGGCTGCAATCGCGGTTGGACGATCCCAAGAAGCGATGGAAATTCAGCAAAGCCGATCTCCAGGAACGCCGCTATTGGGGCAAGTATCAACGGGCGTACGAGGCGGCCATGACCCGGTGCAACGCCGAACATGCTCCGTGGTATATTGTGCCGGCCGATCACAAGTGGTATCGCAACTTGGTCGTCAGCCGCATTCTGCGAAAAACTTTAGAAAAGCTTTCGCCGCAGTATCCTCCGGCCGAAGAGGGCTTGGACAAAATCGTGGTCGAGTAAAAACGGGCTCCTTTACAGATGGGGCGGTGTGTTATCTAATGCTCGCGCGAAGATGAATAAGGCACTGAATGCCAGGGGGCGATGATGAAGAAAAACGAACGGAGCGGCGATCGGCGGCTTTATTTAGGCGTCGACATCGGCGGCACGAAGGTGCAGGCCTCGCTGGTGCGCGAGTCGGGCGAAATCGTCGGCCGGCAAAAGCGGCCCACCCCGCGCGAGGGCGGCCCGGAACATGTTGTGGCGGCGATCGAAAAGTGCATGGATGATATGATCCGGCAGGCCGAAATCGGCCCCGGCGACCTCAAGGCCGTCGGCATCGCCGTGCCGGGCGTCGTCGATCCCGACCGCGGACTCGTCGTGAAGACGCCCAACATGAGCCTGACAGGCGTCGATCTCGGCGCCTTGCTCGAAGCGCGATTCAAAACGCCCATCGTCTTGGGCAACGACGGCAACTTTGGCGCACTGGGCGAGTCTTGGCTAGGGTCCGCGCGCGGGGCTCGCAGCGCGCTTTACATCTGCGTGGGCACGGGCATCGGCGCCGGCTTCGTCCAACGCGGAAAGCTGTGGCGCGGCGATCGCGAGTCGGCCGGCGAAATCGGCCACATGATCATGCTGCTCGGCGGGCCCAAGTGCGGCTGCGGCAATCACGGCTGCTTCGAGGCGCTGGCTAGCCGAACCGCCATCGAACGCGACATTCGCGAGGGCATCGCCGCCGGACGCGGCAGCGTACTCGTCGAGTTGACCGGCGGCGACCTATCGGTCATCCGCAGCGGCATGATTCGCAAAGCGCTCGAAGTCGAAGATCCGTTGGTCACCGAAGTCGTGCGCCGCGCCGCCGAGGTGTTGGGGTATGCCTGCGTCAATGTGCGCCACCTGTTGGACCCCGAGGCCATCGTCTTCGGAGGCGGCGTCATCGAAGCGTGCAGCGATTTCATCATGCCGATCGTTGAGAATATCGTGGGGCTCGACCCGATGCCGGGCGCCCGCGAGGGCGGCCGCGTCCTGCTGTCGGCGCTGGGCGACGACGCCGTCGTGTTGGGCGCCGTGGCCGCCGCCCGAAAACGCGCCGGACGCAGCCCCTTTAAAAAACGTTTTCGCGTCAAGCCGAAGTATCGAGACATCACGCGCGTCGGCCCCGGAAAAATTACCGTCGGCAAGGATACGTACAATCGCGACGTTTTTATTTCCGTCAGCGGAAAAGTCAAAAGCCGCGACGATCAGGTCGCGAAAGAGGCCTATGGATCGCCCCATACCATCGGCCCCAAGGAATTGGAGAAGGTCTGTCGCGGCGGGCCCGAGGTGCTTTTCATCGGGGCCGGCAAATCGGCCAAAATCGAACTGACCGAAGACGCCCGACGATTTCTCGCACAGCGGTCGATCAAATATGAAGTTCAGCCGATCGGCAAAGCCGCAGAAAGCTATAATCGCTCGAAGCTGCGCAAGGCCGCCTTGATGCACATAATGTGCTGAAATTGTCTGACGTCAGACTTCGTGGGGGCTCGTCAAATCTCGGCCTTTTTTTGCGTTATAGATGGGCGTCATGGGTTTTTTTCATAATGGG
>CAYMQL010000045.1:2139-10784 GCA_964392255.1 uncultured Planctomycetaceae bacterium
AGGATTTTTGTAGAATTGAGGTAATCTATAAAAATCACGTTTTGTAGGAGCTTTCCATGCCTAATATCGCCGCTGTACTTAAAGAGGAAATCCGCCGTCTGGCCCGCAAAGAAGTCAGGCAGTTTGCCAGCGGCGCAAAACAGAGTGTGGCACGCTATCGCCGCGAGATCGCTCAACTCCGTCGATCCTTGCTGGAGCAACAGAAGAAACTAGCGCGGTTCGCCGCCCGATGTCAAGATCGTGTCGATCCGGCGGAATCCGAAGAAGAGTCGCTTTCGGGCTCGCGATATTCCGCCCGATCCGTCCGAGCGCAGCGGAAGCGCTTGGGGCTCTCGGCCGAAGATTATGGTCGGCTGGTGGGCGTCTCGGGCCTGACGGTTTACAACTGGGAGCACGGCAAGTCCCGTCCCCGCAAAGCCCAACTCGCATCGCTCATCTCCGTGCGAGGAATCGGCAAGCGCGAGGCGACGATGCGTCTCGAAGCGGCCGAAAAGTCGGCCGCAGAAAAACGCCGCCGCAGCAAACCAAAAAGCAAGGCTTAAGTTCCTCAGTGCATGAAAACATTACGGCTCTTTCGCCGTAGCGGCCGGCGCAGTTGTCTTAAGTCGTTTGTGGTCTTGCCGACTGTCAGACAAGCCGACTCGAATAGCCGGGAGCTCATAGCTCCTGGAATGTGCGTGAATGCGGAGTTCCCGCTTCGGGAGCCGCCAACTCTCGGCTGTATTTTTGCAACATTGCTTTTTTGTGAGACGCAATAGCGAGCGGGTTACGGTTTCGACGCAGGAGTCGCGGGTGTTTCTCGATCCGGGCTCTTGCTTTCGTATCGCCGCAACGAGGCCTTCAAGGAGTCGAGCAGCGGCTGGTTCTTTTGTTGGGCCGCCAAGTCCATCGCGCGTTGCGTGGTCGCGATCGCCCCGGCAAAATCTCCGGCTTCGGCGTAGGCGGCAGCCAACGTAACGAGAACTCGCGGATCTTTGCCTCCGGTAAGTTGCGTTGCCCGTTGGGCTAATTCCGCCGCCTGGGCGCCGTTTCGTACGGAGGCGTCGGGGCAGGTCGCAAGAATCCAGGCCAGAGCGACGTTCAGGCGGACATCGTGCGGCGATATTTGCAACGCCTTTTGGTAATAAGAAATGGCCTCGCGGAACTGTTTCCGCTCGTGCAACAGTCGGGCCAGATTTCGGTAGGCGTCGAAATCGGGCTTGATCTCAATCGCCTTCCGATACTCTGCAATCGCGTCGTCCAGTTTTTCCTGGGCTTGCAATACGGCGCCCAAGTTGTAGTGGGCCTCGCTATAGTCCGGCTTGATGGCCAATGCCTTCTGGTAGTGCGCAGCAGCCTCGTCGAATCGGTTTTGCCCGCGCAACACGCCACCGACAAAATTGTGAAACTTTGCTTTGTCGTCCTTGGTGCCCCACCGCAAATAAGACCAAATAGAAGGACCGGAATTATCCCATCGAAGGGCACCGACAACGTTCGAAAAGTCATCGGTCCAGATGCGTTCTCGGCCGGCCGCGAGAGGCTTCCAGACGGGATTGTTGGCCAATTGTGCCAAGTCCTGCGGATTTCTCGCCATGACGACCCACATCGAGTTCCCGGCGAGTTGGTTTTTGGCGATGGTATCGGTACAGGCCAGCGCGGTGACGCCGGCGTCCTCCGCAAGTTTGCCCAGAATGGGGTAAAGGTCCAGATAGCGGCTGGAAAGGTGAATTGCCAGGATGCCGTGTTCGGCAAGCCGGCTGAAATACACCTGCAAAGCCTCGCGTGTGATCAAATGGACCGGGACGGAGTCGGAGCTGAATACGTCGACCACCAACAGGTCGAAAATTCGAGGCGGGCCATGGATCAGCGAAAGACGCGCGTCTCCCAATACAACTTTGACTTTGGCTCGAGAATCGGTCAGATAGGTAAAGAACTTCGGATTCTCGGCGATGCGTTTTACGGCGGGATCGATTTCGTAGAAGGTGATTCGTTCGCCGGGCAGGCCGTATGCGGCGATTGCACCCGTTCCTAACCCAAGCACGCCGATTTCAGACAGCGGTCGACGAGGTTCCAACGCCTGCATGATCTTGCCGAGCGGTCCCAGGCGATGATAGTAGGTCCAGGGCTCATGGCGTTCGTTCGCGTCAAGGCTTTGGCCGCCGTGAATGGTTAGGCCGTGCATGAGTAGATGCGCGTTCCAGACAGGGTCTTCCATGACGCGAAGCACTCCGAAGAAGCTGCGTTCTTGATGCAGCAAGCGCTCGCCTTTCCTGGGATACGACAGACTTATGGTCAACAGGACTGCAACGCCTGCCGCAAAGTGAAACGGCCGCCGACGAAGCCAAAACGCAGCAACGACGGCCGTGGCGATTAGGACGAGCTTGGTTCCGGCGGAATTCGCAGACTGCCATTCCATCGCCTGGTAGTGGGATCGCATAAGCCAAACCAGCGCGCCGCACGCTAAGAGAATCGCCGCGGGCAATGCCGCGACTTGCAATCGAGAACCTGATTTCACGGGAGGTGCAGCGGCGGACGGTCGCAGCAGACAGGCGACGGCAAGCATCAACGGATATTCAAAGGTGCTGGAAAAAACCAATGGGGCAATCAGAGCGTTGAACAATCCTCCAAGAACTCCTCCTAGCGACATCCATAAATAGAACTCGGTCAGGCGGGCATCGCCGGGGCGGTCCGCTACAAGCTGACCGTGGCAGACCATCGCCGTCGCAAAAAAGGCGAGAAGTTGAATCGCACCGATGGAAAAGAGCTGTGCCGGAAGATTGGCGTCCCAAATCATGGCGCCGGCGGCCGCTACGATCAGATAGGGTTGCACTCGAACCATCCAGGGAAGCGGAAGAAGCGTCCGCCGCGCGAAGACCAGCACAAATGTGAGAAGATACAGCGACAGAGGAATGACCCACAACAGAGGAATCGCCGCGATGTCCGTCGAGATATAGGTAGTTACGCCCATCAACAGGCTGGAGGGAACCAGAGAAAACGCAAGCCATTGCAATCGACGTCGGAGACTGAGGGGCTCTGCGAAATGCGGTTCAATCCGATTGCCGGCCGCCGTCTGCGCCGATGCGGTTGCCGGGGGGCGCGAGCGCCACATCAACGCGGCGCAACCGGCCGTCAGGATCATCAGAATCCCATAGCCAGTCGTCCAAGCCCAGGACTGTTCACCGAGCGTCAAGTGCGACTCAATCAGCAATGGGTATCCCAGCAACGCCAGCAGACTGCCTAAATTGCTGGCTGAATATAGAAAATAAGGGTCCTGCGATGAAGGGCCTCGCGTTTGAGCAAACCACGCCTGCAACATCGGGGCGCTGGCGGAAACCACGAGAAAGGGCAAACCGATCGAGGCTAAAAGCAGCATCCAAAGCCACGGAACCGGAAAGACCTCGGGCGGCGGGAGCCAACCTTCTGCAACGCCGATCGGCAAGAATATCCACGGAAGACAGAGGATGGCCAAATGCCATGCTGCTTGCCGTTGCGGTCCCAGCCATTTTAACGCAAAATGGGCATAGAGGTATCCGGCTAAAAGCGCCGCTTGATAGAATACCAAACAGGTGTTCCAGACCGCCGGCGCGCCGCCCAACAGCGGTAATGCCATCTTCGCGAACATCGGCTGCACCGCAAACAGCAGTGCGGCGCTGACGAAAAGCGTAACCGCAAACAAGACCTCAGTACGAGTCGGATTAACCGCAGCCGTCTGGTGAGCCGTCTTCTGTCGCGGCGAGTCTGTTTGTGCTAGGGATTTGACTCGTCGTCGTCCCATGTGCGTTTCTCCCTTTGTTCCGCTTCTCAACTCAAGAGGGTTTGTTTGTGTTGATTGTACGCCGGGTTCGTTGACGACCAAAGAAGACTGGCCGATCGTCCCTCCAGTATAGTTGAAACGGTGCTTGCTCGCGACATTGAGCCTCTTTGCATCAGTGCGCCCTCGGCTTTACGCTCCTCCCAGCGGTGCGGTGCCCAGTGCTTCGTAGATTGGGCCGTCGCGGGTGAGCGTGCTGCAGAAAACGGTTGCCGCCTGCACGGTCATGGCGCCGATCAAGGCGTCGGTTTGCTGTTGGAGCAGTTTTCCGAGATCGGCGATGCCGGGCCCCGCGCCGCGCACCCGTCCGATCGTCAGGTGGGTTTGAAACCGGCGGTGTTCTTCGCGATAGCCCAGCTTGGCCAGTTCGGCCTCGATGCGGTCGTGCAGCGTGACCATTTGTTCCGCTCCCGCGCCGGCGCCGATCCACACGGTGCGCGGCCGCGCGGCGTTTGGAAAAGCGCCCGCGCCCCGAACTTCCAGATCGAAGGGCTCGACTTGGGCCGCGCCGTGGGCCGCCGCTCGGCACACCTCGGCGATTTCCCGTTGATGAACGTCGCCGAGAAACTTCAGCGTCAGGTGGAGGTTGTGCGGCTCGACCCATTTTACCTCGGCCGAGGTTTCGCCGAACGCGGCGATCAGCGCCGCGGCGCGCGACCGAATCGGCGCGCTGATTTCGACTGCGATAAACGTGCGAAGCGTTTTTTTCATGGGCGGTCGACCGTGAATTCTGAGCCTAGAGCGTCTCATCGCCTAGTTGAGCAGAACGGCGACGTTTCGGCAATCGTCCCGAATCGCGAAAACGCCGGCAAGGCGAGTGCTAGCATGGCGCGGAACGGCAAGGCGGCCTTTTGTCAAGTCGAGATTGACGCGAATGAATCGCCTCGCGGTGAACTTAAAAAATCGCCCTTCGCGCCTGTCGGGTAAGCCGCCTATAATGAGCTTTGGCCGTGCGGGAGTTCGCGGCCGCAAAGGATTTTTTGGTATTTGCCTGGAGAATGAACCGCTGCGACAAGTTTTTCGCTTTGTTTCCGGCCTTCCGTTGGTCGGCCTAGGTTCATTCGCCGTGCAAGCCTGAATAGCTATCAAGGAGGCTTCAACGTGCTCACCGTTCGACCGAGAGTCGCGGAGCTTACGTTTCAGCTTTTCGGACGTCCCCTGCATCCCGAGTTGTTCCATGTTTTCGAGAGCAACACGCTTGAACGCGGCGGGTATACGGCCAAAATCGACATCACCGGCGCCGGCCACGTCGTGACTTGGCGCTACGCGGGCCTGACGCTCACGGAAGTGGCGGCTTCGGCCCGTCATCCGCTGCCCAAGATGCGGCGGCTCATGGCCTACGGCCTGAAGGGCCAGCGCACCGACGGCATCGAATGCCGCGGCGGAATTCGCTATCAAATGAGCTTTCAGCTCGAACCGACCGACCCGGAGGTGTTCTGGACTTTCCAGCAAGAGTTGGCCGGCCAAGCCGAGCGGCAGGGCATGTTGCACCGCTTCGATTCCAGCGGGCGCATCGCCCTGGGCGCTTTGAGCTATATCAATGTCGAGGCCCGGAGCCGGAGCCTGCTCGTTCAGGCCTTCCACACCTTTCCCGACGATTGCGCCATCGTCAAAAGCCAGTCGCTTTTCCAGTTGCCCTAAACGGCCTGAGGGGGTTGGGCGATTCGCCGCGCGAGAAAATCGTCGATTGCCGCGTTGACGGCCGCCGGATTTTCCAAAGGCGCCAGATGTCCCGCGTCGGGAATCTCCACGAACTTCGAATCGGGCATCGCCGCGGCCATCGCGCGCATCTCGGTCGGCGGCGAAAGCGCGTCGCACTGGCCGACCAGCACCAGCGTCGGGCAGCGAATCCGGCCAAGCGACGCGGTCATGTCGGGCCGCTGGGCCATGCCCCGCAGCGAGGCGGCGACGCCGCGCGGATCGGCGGCTAAAATCGTCCGCCGAACGCTTTCGACCACCTCGGGCCGTTCGCGGTGGGTTGTCTCGGCGAACAGCCGCGTCGCCATGGATTCCAGCGGGGCAGGGCCCTCGCGCAAAATCCGCTCGGCCATGCCGAAACGTGCGGCGGCCGCCTCCGGCGAGTCAGCGGCGGCGCGCGTGTCGCATAGAATCAAGCCGCGCAGACGCGAGGCATGCCTCCGCCAAAACTGAAACGCGATGTAGCCGCCCATCGACAAACCGCAAACAACGGCCGGTTCGCGAACCTCCAGGGCGTCGAGCAGCGCGGCCAAGTCGTCGGCGAATTGGTCCATCGCAACCGCGTCGTCGGTCGCGGGGCTGCGGCCGAAGCCGCGCAGGTCGGGGGCGATGACGCGGCATCGGGGCGAAAAAGCGTCGATCTGCGACGCCCACATTCCGTGGTCCAGCGGAAAACCGTGCACCAGCAACAGCGGCAAACCCGCGCCGCGGTCGACGTGCCAAAGATCGGTCCCACGAATCGAAAGCGAGGTCACGGCGCGTTTGTCCCGGCTGGTTGTTTGCGGAAGAATTCGAGTTGGCGGCGGATCAGGCCCGAGTGCGGCTCCAATTCGGCCGCTCTGGTCTGATGCTTGACGGCGTTTTTCACGTCGCCGCGCGCGAAATAAACGTGGGCGAGCGTGTCGTAGAGGCCGCCTTCGTTCGGCGCAAGCTCCACCGATTTTTGCGAGCATCGCAGGGCTTCGTCGAGGTCGCCTTCCGTGTTGGCGATCAGCCAGGCGAACTGGTTGTAGGCCGCAAAGTCTTGCGGGTCGGCGGCGATTTGCTGCTGCGAGTCGTCGGCGGCTTTCTTGATCAGTTCGAGCGTTTGGGCGCGATATTCGGGCGTCTGCCGGGGAAGCCGGTATCGGGCGATCAGCACGTCGGCGTCGGTCGGGACGGCCGCAATCGCTTTGTCGAGATGCTCGCGCTGTTTGGCGGCGTCGCCCTGCGATTGCCAATGACAAGCGAAGAGGTAGTGCATTCGGGCGCGGATTTCGTCGGGCATGCGGCCGTCCAAATCGGCCTCGGCCAGCTTGCCGGCGTCGATGTCGGCCGCCAGCGGCTTCAAAATCTCGGCCCCGTCGAGGTCCCGGCCCTGATCGTGCAACATTTCGGCCAGCGTGGTTCGGGCCATGGCCCGCATTTCGTTGTTTTCCGGATCGGCCGCTTGTTCAAGGATATAATCGAACTCGCGACGGGCCCAATCGAATCGCCCGTGCTGACGCAATTGTTGAGCCGCCATGTAATGATGCAGCAGCGCCCTCGGCTGTTTGCCGGGATAGAGCCGGAACGCGCGGGCGGCGGCGCTTTCGGCCTCGTCCTTCCGCCCTTGCTCGGCATACGCCTGGGCAAGCGCATAAAGCAACGCCGGCTCGGCGGTGAACCGCGCGGCAAACCGCTGCGCCAATCGGTTCACCGCCGTCCACGCCTTCTGTTCGATCAACCAGTCGAGCAGTTCGGCCAGTGTTTCCGGGTTGCCCTGTTCAAGCTCGACCAAACGGCCGATGGCCGCAGAAGCCTCGTCCGTCTTGCCAAGCTTCGTAAGCCAGGCGATTTGCAGCCGCGTCAGAACGGCGAGAATTTTGGGCGACGTTTCGCCGGGCGGCAGACTCTGTTCCGCGTCGATCTGTTCGGCCAACGCAGCCAACGCGGCGTCGGGTTCGCTGCCCAGCCGCGTCCAGGCCGACAACCAAGCGGCGGCCGGTCGTTTGCAGTCGCCCAGCGACTTGCGGACGGTTTCGATGGTCGCCGCGTCGGGCGGTCCGGCGTCGATCTGAGCCGTCAGCACGGCGACGGCCGCCGTTTTCGAGAGCATCGACGACTTCTCGAACCTTGCCAGCCGGCAAAGCGCGGCAAGGCCGCGGCAGTTCGGCATCGCGGCCAGCACCTGCATCCGCGCTTCACGCAACGGCGGATTCAGCGACTCGTAGTCGCGAAGGCATTGCTTAACTTCCGGCGGATCGCTTTCAGCCGCCCATTCAATCCGCATCAGGCGCAGCAGATATTTTGCCCGCGCGGCAATTTCCAAATCTTTGTCGGCGGCGGCTTTGTTCAGGGCGTCGAAGGCCTCGAAGCCGAGGCGAGCTAGCTCGTCCTGCGCCTGCTGGCGAACCTCGTAGTCGTTGTCGCCAAGCTGTTGGACAAGCCGGTCGATCCGCTCGGCCGCGGCTGGCTTTGCGCCGTTGTCGGCCTGGGCCAAGCCGATGTACGTCGTCAAAAAAACCGCCGCGGCGGCGCATCGAACGGCGGCAACAAGCAACATGCAGTCCATTCCCCCAGGATACCAGAAATCCGCCAAGGGAGGAAACCAACAGCCGCGGCAATCGCCGCGGCGCAAAGCGAAATTGGCGACGTGGAACATCCGTTCGCAGCGTCGTCGATCGCTACGGCAAAACGGCCCGCACCGCGTTCCGCACCGGACGACCCACAATGTAGGCCTTGCCGGCGGGACCGACGACGACGGGACGGCCGACCCACACAGGCGCCGGCGCGACCATGGGCGCCGCCATCACCGGTGCGTAGGCGACGTAAGGTCGAGCCACGACGACCGGCGCGGGATAGGCGTAAACCGGCGCAGGATAGTAGGCATAACCGACCGTGGGGCCGACGTACCAGCCGCCGTATGCCGTTGAGCCGAGCATCAAAACCACTGCGACAGCAATCAGCAGATTTCTCATTGGTGCATTCCTTTCATGAGAAAAAACCGAAACGATCGGAACGATCCGCATTTTCACATTAGACGCCGATAACGAATTATAGGTCGCAAACCCCCGGCGAGCAACCAGTGTGCAGCACCGAGGCGCAGCAACGAATTATGGCAGCTTGATGAAAATACAGGTAGGGTGCGTGCTTGCACGCACCATCAGTTCGGGGATGCACTTGGCGATAGTTTGCC
>CAYMQL010000046.1:0-5781 GCA_964392255.1 uncultured Planctomycetaceae bacterium
GGTGGCCTTCACGCCCCGGCTTGGTCCGATGATCAACGATCCCGACATTCCGACCGGCTACAATTTGTGGATGCGGGCGGAGAACGAAGAGGAATTGGCCGAGTCGAGTCGGCTGCTCTACGTCGCAACGACCCGCGCCGCCGACTATTTGATTCTGTCGTCCGGCGTCGAGGAGTTGGGGAAAATAACTAGCCCGTGGATGGAGCTGCTCGGCCGGCGATTCGATCTCAGGACGGGCCAACCGTTTAGCCGCGGCACGTGTGCCGGGGGCGGCGAGATGGATCACTCAACCCCGAGCCCCGAGTCCCGAGCCCCGAACCCCGAGCCCCTCGTTGTCCGTGTCACGACCACTGTGCCCGCCGTCCGCACGAAACCGGTCGATTTTCGCCAGCGTCGCGACCTGATGAAGATTGTGGAAAAGGCCCGGCGGATGGCCGCCGACGGTTCGGGCCGGCAGCCGCGCTATCTTGGGTCGGTTCTCCGCGACGCGGCGGCGCGCCGGCAGTATTCCTTCTCGCGATTAAGCGGCAAGCTGCATGATCGCATGGCTGGCGGCGACGCGGGCTCTTACGACGGCGAGGCGCCGGCTGCCCCGCCTTTGGACGCCAAGGGATTCGGCTCGCTGGTTCATGCCGTGCTGGCGGAAATTGACTTTGCCCGACCGGGCGACCTCGCCGAGTTATTGCACCGACATGCCGAAGAGCATTCGCTAAAAGACAAGGAGCGTCTCGACGAAGCCGAGGAAATGATTCGTCGATTTTTAGCTTCGCCCCGCGCCGCCGAAATCGCCGCCGCCAGCGCCGTGCATCGCGAACTGGAGTTTCTGCTGGCGTGGCCGCCTGACCGGCTCGAGCCCGGCGGACGCTACTTGCAGGGATTCATCGACTGCCTGTATTGCGACGCGGCCGGCCGGTGGCGGCTGCTCGATTTCAAGACGAACCGCGTCGCCGATGACAATCTAGCGTCGGTCGCGGCCGGATACGAAATGCAGATGCTCGTTTATGCTTTGGCGGTCGAGCAGATTCTGCGATGTCCGCCGGCGGAGCTGGCTCTGAGCTTCCTTCGCCCGGGGATCGAGCATCGTTTCGCATGGGACGACGACGCCCGCCGCCGCGCGGTCGAGTTGGTCGATCGTGCGATCCTATTTTGATTCTCACGGCAACTCTTACGGCGAGTGCTTGTCAAGCACGGGCGAACGGTTCACAATGGACGGGCATGTTAACGCCCGAATCCCAATGCCGGTTCGCCGTGGAAGTGGTTTGCCGGCTGCGCGATGCGGGCTTCGAGGCCTATTGGGCCGGAGGCTGCGTTCGCGACCAGTTGTTGGGCCGCACGCCCAAGGACTACGACGTGGCCACCAACGCCGTGCCCGAGCAGGTTCGCGCGCTGTTCGGCCGCCGCCGCACGCTGGCCATCGGCGCGGCCTTCGGCGTGATCGCCGTGATCGGTCCGAAAACGGCCGGCACGGTCGAAGTTACGACCTTCCGCCGCGATGCCCCGTATAGCGACGGCCGCCATCCCGACAGCGTCACCTATAGCTCCGCCGAGGAGGACGCCTCTCGCCGCGACTTCACGATCAACGGCCTTTTTTACGATCCGATCGGGCGGCGGGTCATCGACTACGTCGGCGGTCAAAAAGACTTGGCCGAACACCGCCTGCGGGCTATCGGATGCGCCCGGGAGCGTTTTGCCGAGGATAAGTTGCGGATGCTCCGCGCCGTCCGATTCGCCGCCGCGTATCAACTTTCGCTCGACGACGAAATCCGAGAAGCCGTCGCCGAAATGGCCGCCGAAATCCGCGTTGTCAGCCCCGAGCGGATCGCGATGGAGATGCGGCGGCTGTTGGCCGACGGCAGCCGCGCGGTCGGCGTCCGCCTGATGATGGAAACCGGGCTGGCTGCGGCCGTGCTGCCGGAGATTGTGCCTCGCGACGAACCCGGGCGGCTGCGATTCGACGAAACGCTGAACGTTTTGTCGCGATTGGGCGCGGAGTGCGGCTTTCCGCTCGCTTTGGCGGTTTTGTTGTATCCCGTTGTCGATGCCGCGGGCGCGACGGCCGTGTGCCGGCGCTGGCGGCTGTCGAACAAGGAAACGCATCGCGTCGCCTGGCTGGTGCAGCATCGCGCCGCGCTCATCGCCGCGCGGTCAATGCGATGGTCGGAGCTTCAGCCGTTGCTGGTGGCCGAGGGCGTCGACGATCTGCTCGCGCTGACCGAAGCCGAGGCCGTGGCTACCGACGCCGCGGCTTATTGCCGCTCGCTGTTGGCGCAGCCTCGTGCGTCGCTCGATCCGCCGCCGCTGCTGTCGGGCGACGACTTGCAGGCCCAAGGAATTCCGGCCGGCCCGCGGTATCGAATGTTTTTAGAGCGACTCCGTGCAGCCCAGCTCGACGGCGAGATTCGCACCAAGGACGAGGCGCTGGCGCTGGCGAAGGCATGGCATCAGGGCGAGGGACAAGACACGGAGGATGGGGGCTGATACGTTTAGCCCCGGCACTTGTGCCGGGCGGGGCGACGCCGACCGTCATTGGCGGTTTCCCATTAGCCATTCTTTTACAAACGGACAACACCATGGATAAGAAAGCAAAAAAAAAGACCCAAGTGCTCCAGCAGCGCATTCAGGCGCTGCGGCAGCAGTTGGCCGGCGCAAAAAAACAGATGGACGATCCGAGCGAGTTGAAATCGCTCGAGCAGCAGCTTGCCACAGCGGAAGCCGAGCTGGCCAAACTGAAAACCCCATAAACCCGCCTCCGACGGTCGCGATTTAGCATTTAGCGATGCTCATTCTGCGTCAGTATGTCGGCATGCTTGGCAATCTCGATCAAAAATAGCCGGCGGATTGCGTCATAGCCGCGTATATTAGGATCTTCGAGATTCCAGTAATACCAATAGTGTGGATCGCCGACCCGATAATGTGAGCGCCACGGTTGTGTGCAATGGATTCCGTGGCCCAGGAATGCCTCGTACATCGGCACAATATGAACCGACGAACGCCTCGCGGCGCAGCGACGTATCACGTCGTTGTACTCTCGATGGATCAGTGTGCCGTCGGGCCAAGCGGGCAAGCCCGCTCTCGCCGCATCGCCCACGCCATCGGTTGGATCGTAAATGTCGGCTAGAAAGATCATGCAGCCGCCGGGAAACTGATCTACCACGAGATCGAGCATCTCTCCCAATCGTTTCTCGAAGCTGTCGATCCACGGCCGGGCCTGTTCGAGGGTCGCGCCATACATCGCTCCTTCGCGCGGCGGTGAGCGGCCGTAGTCGTGAATGAGGTCGTTCCCTCCGGTCGTCATCACAATCAGCCCGAAGACGTCGGCATCCTGTATCTTCAGACGCCGGCGTATTGTGTTCAAGTGCATGGACGAGGTGCTGCCTGAAACAGACATATTTTCCATAGATAGATTCGGCAGCACGGCCGAAAGGCATATTCCGCGCATGTCCTCGAATTCATCAGCCGGATTCTTTGCCAGCCGTCCAAAATACGAGTATTGCGGCGATACGCCAAAACCGGCGGTCACACTGTCGCCCAATCCTAAAAGCAGCACCTTCCGCATGGTCCAAGGCTTGGCATACTTGTCGCGCGGAACTACGGGGCCAGCCGGCCCGCTGCCGACGGGCCTGTAATACGTCAGATACAGGTATAGCAGCGATGCAACGATCAACACCACGCCGCCGGTAAGCAGCCAGAGGAGCCGACGATAACGCTGGCCGCCTCCAGACTGGTGCATTTCGGTCATGATGTGGTTCCTATACCCCACTGACAGTACGAATTGCCCGCCGGGCATTATGGAACCACATAGTATAGTTGTAAAGGCGGCATCATGGCGATTCCCGGACGAACGACTTTCGTTGCGATTCTTCTAGCGGCGGCGGCGATTGCGCTCGTCGGGCGTCCTTTGACGCTCTGCGCGGCGGCGCCGCCTGCGGGAATGATCGAATTGACGCTGAAGGGCCGAAAAATCGAGGGCGCGCCGCTCCGTTGGAACGACGCCGAGGTCCATCTGCTCGGCCGCGACGGCCGCCTGTGGCAATTCGCCCCCTCTGAAGCAAGCGACTTCCGGCAAACGTCGTCCCAGTTCCGCGGCTATTCGCCTTCGGAGTTCCGCGCCGCGTTGCTGCGCGAGTTGGGCAACGGCTACGAGGTCAGCGGGACGGGCCATTATCTGGTGGCCCATCCCCGCGGCCAGCGCGACCGATGGGCCGAGCGGTTCGAGGAGCTCTACCGCGCGTTCGTGCATTACTTCTCCGTTCGCGGATTCCAGCCCGCGCCGCCGCCGTTTCCGCTGGTGGGCGTGGTCTATCGGAATCAGAGCGAATTCATGCGCGGCGCCGCACAACAGGGCGATTCGGTATCCAGCGGCGTGCAGGGATATTACGATCTTGTCTCGAATCGCATTTTGCTCTACGACATGGAAGGCCGCTCGGAGGCCGACTGGCGCGAAAACGCCTCGGTGCTGATTCACGAGGCGACGCACCAGACGGCGTTCAACACCGGCGTCCACAGCCGCTACGTCGCCACGCCGAAATGGGCGGCCGAGGGGCTGGCGATGATGTTCGAATCGACTGGCATACACGATCCGCGCGGTCACACCCGCCCCGAGGACCGCGTGAACCGCCAGCGGCTGAAAGCGTTTCAGCAGATCGCGCCGCATCATCGGCCCGAGATGCTGGCCGCGATTGTGGCCAGCGACGAGGCGTTCGCCCGCAACCCGGCCGCGGCCTATGCCGAGTCGTGGGCATTCAGTTACTTCCTGGTGGAAACCGAGCCTCGCAAGTACATGGAGTATATGAAGCGCATCGCCGCCCGGCCGGCGTTCCAAGACTACACGGCGGCCCAACGGACGGCCGATTTTACGGCGGTTTTCGGCGACGACTGGCGGATGCTGGAATCGCGTTTTCTGCGCTATATGGGCGGGGTTCGATAGCCCTGCCGGATGTCATTCGCCGTTTCGGCTTTGCCGTTTGCGCCGCCGTAACCTATAGGTTTATATGCAGGAATGCATGTCTGCGCGCGCACCGCGCGCAGAACGGTTATGCGCAATTTGCCGAATGTAGCGGCGGACGTTGCCGCTGCGGGTTCGAGGAACGAGCGATGACGGAGAAAGAGCCGCTTGCAGCACCGGATTCCACAGCGTCGGCCGAGCCGTTCGCTGTGCCGGTGCATGCGCAGCGCCAGCGCGCAAGCGAGTTCCTTGCAGCATGGCAAAGGAATCTGGAGCAGGCCGAGTCGCTGATCTCGGACCAACTCCAGCGGCTTCAGGCTGATCTGGCCGAGCAACGCGAAGAGACCCAACGGATGCTGACCGCTCGCGACAGCTTGGAGGCTCGATTGACCGCCGCCGAACAGCAGTTGCAGGCGTTGCTGGAAGGCGGTCGGCCCGTCGAGGTCGGCGACGACGATGCGGGCCGCCGCTACGAATTGGCGATGGACGAACTGCGGCAGGAAAAGCGCCAGAATGCCGAGCTTCAACAACAGCTTGCCGAGGCCCGATCGACCACGGCCAAGCTGGCCAAGCAGGTCGAGCAGTCGGGCCGGCTCGATTGGGAGGCCGAAAAACGCCGCATCCTGGCCGCGCTCGAAGCCGACGCCGATTCGGACGACCAAACGCGCCGGGCCGAAAGCGTGCAAATCAAGGACGTGTTGGAAAAAACCGAGGAGGTCGTCGCACAGAAAGACCGGCAGATTCAGGAGTTGATCGAGCAAATCGAAAGCGTCGGCGCGGCGCCGGCCTCGGCGGAGGCTTCGGTCGATCAGCTTCTGGACAACGACGCCGTGATC
>CAYMQL010000046.1:5791-10777 GCA_964392255.1 uncultured Planctomycetaceae bacterium
CAGGAACGCGAGCGGCTCGAACAGCTTCAGGCCGAGTGGCGCGAAAAGCTGCGCCGGGCCGAAGTCGAGCTGGCCATGGAACGCGCGAATCTCGCCCGGCAACGCGCCGAACTCAAGGGATTGCGAACGCCGGAGTCTGCTGCTCCGGAGCCGACTGAAGCGAAGGAAGCCGAAAAACCGGCGGAAACGTCGCACGGGCGCTGGCTGGCGCGTCTGGGGCTCTCGGAAGCCGATCGCGAGCCTAAGCGGCAGCTATAACCGGCGGCGATCTGAAGCCGGCGGGGCCGTGATTTTCGGAAATCGCCCCAACTCATCGAACCCCCCTCATGTGATGGGGGCTCTTGTGGCAGGCCGCCCGGCGCGAAACAATACTGGGATACTGTAGCACAGGCATCACTGCCAGTGACGTTGAGAGGACAGGCCGACAAGCTGGAAGCCTATCCTACGGAAATCTGTTCGACGCGGGCTGTCTGCCGCAGAGGATGAAACGTCGGTGAAAATCGTTCCATTAGGGTCCAACGTCGTCATCAAGCGGCTGCCGGCCGAAGAAATAACCGCCGGCGGCATCGTGCTGCCCGACGCGGCCCAAGAAAAACCGCACGAAGGCCGCGTTTTATCGGTCGGCGACGGCCGGCTGCTGGCCGACGGATCGCGGGCCCGGCATCAGGTGAGCGAGGGCGACCGCGTGCTATTCAGCAGCTATGCCGGCGTCGAGGTCGCGGTCAACGGCGAGAAGTTGTTGATTGTGAGCGAGGACGAGATTCTGGCCATTTTGTTTTAGGACGGTACTGCAACCGACTTTGGCGGTTTGCGTTTAGCGGCCGATGGGACGTCGGCCCTATACAACATTTACACTGGCCGACGTTCCGTCGGCCGCTAAACCAACAAGATCGGGGGACTGTCCCAATTTTCGTGTCAGCGAAAATGGGACTGTCCCCTTTGCCGGGAATCAGTCCCAGATCTGCGGCAACCTTGCAAGCTTCGGGATGCACTGCATGGAACTGTTCGACGCCATCGCCCGCCGCCATAGCTACCGCGGCGATTTCACCGCCGCGCCGGTGCCGCGAAAGGACCTTGAAACGATTGTGCAGGCGGGCATCCAGGCCCCGTCGGCCTGCAATCAGCAGGTTGCATCGTTTGTGATCGTCGACCGGCCGGACCTGTTGCGGCAAATCGCCGAAATCGTCGGCAAGCCGGTGTGCAACTCGGCCCGGGCGATGATCGTCTGCGTGGCTGACTCGCGGCCGGTCTACGCCAACCAGTCGTTTGCGGCCGAAGACTGCGCGGCGGCGGTCGAGAACATGCTGCTGGCGATCACTGCGTTGGGCTATGCCACGGTGTGGCTCGACGGCGTCTTGCGCGTCGAAAACCGCGCCCAGCGCATCGCCGAGCTGCTCGGCGTTCCCGCCGAAAAAACAGTCCGTGTTTTGCTGCCGATCGGCGTGCCGGCCGAGTCGGGCCAACCGCGCGAGAAGCTGCCCTTCGATCAACGGGCATGGTTCAATCGGTACGAAACAGGAACTCGTTGCACCCCATCCGACCGCCGCACGTCTTGAGCTTTTCGAGCCGGAACCCCCGGTCGCGGAAGAAGCGGAAGACGGCTTCGGGCTTGGCCACCTCGAACGGATAGCCGCCGAGCCAATCGATCATGTCGTGCCAAAGCGACATGCCCCGCGCCAGGGCGAGCCGTCCGGTCAACGCGCGGGCCAGCCAGCGCAGCCCGAAGAGAAACGGGGCATGGATCGCGATGGCGAGGATTCTGCCTGCCGCGTTCCGGTTGTACGCGCGCTTCACGAATCGCCAGTACTTGCTTTTCCAGCCCTGATCGTTGTAGACGGCGAGAAACAAGAGCCCGCCGGCGGCGACGGCGGGAACAACATTTTCGAACGTTTTGGCCATTTGTCCGGTGTGGTGCAGCACGCCCCAAGCATAGACGACGTCGTACCGGCCAAGGCCCGCCATGAAGTCGTCGTCGAGCACCGACCCCTGTTCGATCGTCCAAAAAGGATCGTTGGGGAAATAGCGTCGCCGCAATTCGGCGGTGCAGGCCGCCGATTGCGGGTCGTAGTCGAACGACCGCACCGCAGCCCCGAGCCGCCTCGCCGCAAGGCTGAACAAGCCGCTGCCCGACCCAACGTCGAGGAATCGCATCCCTTCCAACCGGTCGGTCCCCAACATATCGCAGAGCGACTGCTCGGCCAGCCGTATTCGGTCTTCGTTGAGCGTCGTTAGGAATCGCGACCAATTTTCGCCGAAGGCGAAGCGTTTTTCCGGTTCGTTTTCTATGGCGGGACGTGGAGCCATGTTCACCCCGAACAACGTAAAGCCGGGTCGAAGGCTACCGCACGATTTCCGGCTTGTCAATCGTCGTTTTGTACGGTTTTGGCGGCTTTCCGTAGTGGTGTAGTAATTTCTAATGGCCAAGATGGGCAAAATCTGTAGGGTGCGTGCTTGCACGCACCATTGCAGGGCAAACTATCGCCAAGTGCAACCCCGAGCTGATGGTGCGTGCAAGCACGCACCCTACGCTACTTTCCGTGTGCGACCGTTGACGGTTGGTTGTGCGGTGCGGTAGGATAGTCGGTTTGTCGGCATCCTATTTCTTCATCGAAGGCGTCGATTGATCTCGACGTGCTGCCATGGAACGCTCTCAAATCGGCGCCCCCGAGAATCTTGCAAGACCCGGCTCGGCGGGCTGGTATCGCTGGGTCATCTGCGGAATGCTCTTTTTCGCCACGACGGTCAACTACATCGACCGCCAGGTGATCGGCGTACTCAAGCCGACCTTGCAGGAAGAGCTGGGTTGGAGCGAGATCGACTACGGCAACATCATCTTCTCGTTTCAAATGGCGTATGCGGCGGGCTATCTGGTGACGGGCCGTTTGATGGACCGCGTGGGCGTTCGCGTCGGATTTTCGTTGGCGGTGGCCCTCTGGAGCATCGCGGCCGTGGGCCACGGTCTGGTCCGGTCGGTTCTCGGTTTTTGCGTGGCCCGCTTTGGATTGGGATTGGCCGAGGGCGGCAATTTTCCGGCCGCGGTCAAGACCGTCAGCGATTGGTTTCCGAAGAAGGAAAGGGCCCTGGCCACAGGCATTTTCAATGCCGGCAGCAACGTCGGGGCGCTGTTGACGCCTCTGATGGTTCCCTGGTTGGCGATACACTGGGGCTGGCCCGCCGCGTTCTTCGTCACCGGCGGACTGGGGCTGCTCTGGCTTCTCGCCTGGCTGGCCATTTACGACCGTCCGGAGCGGCACCCTCGCGTCTCGGCGGCCGAATTGGCCTATATCCAGAGCGATCCGCCCGATCCCGTGCAAAAGATTTCCTGGCTGCAACTGCTGGGCCACCGCCAAACCTGGGCGTTCATGGTCGGAATGTTTCTGACCTCGCCGGTATGGTGGTTTTATCTGTACTGGGTGCCTGATTTTCTCCATAAGCAGCACGGCCTCAACCTGATCCATCTCGGACCGCCGCTGGTGGTGATTTATCTGATGACCGATGTGGGCAGCGTCTTGGGCGGATGGTTCTCTTCGCGGCTGATCAAGCGCGGCTGGAGCGTTTTGGGCGGACGCCTGTTCGCCATGCTTGTCTGCGCGTTGATGGTTGTGCCGGTCTTCTTGGTTTCGAGCGTGTCGAATCTTTGGGTGGCCGTTTTGCTGATCGGTCTGGCGGCCTCGGCCCATCAAGGCTGGTCGGCCAATCTCTTCACGTTGGTCTCCGATACGATGCCGCGCCATTCAGTCGCTTCGGTCGTGGGGCTCGGCGGATTCGCCGGCGCCATAGGCGGCATGGGCATCGCGCAATTCGTCGGCTACATCCTAGAGACCACGGGCAGCTACCGCCTGCCGTTCCTTCTGGCGGCCAGCGCCTATCCGTTGGCGCTGGCGATCATTTACATTCTGCTGCCTCGCCGCGCCGGAGCGAAAGAGTAAGCTGCGTTTCACAGCGCGGGGTTGATTATTGACGTTTGCAGAGCGAATAAACCGAGGCCGGAAAATGGGGCAAGCAGGTTGAATTACCGGTTCATTATCCAAGCAAACATCAATAAATCGCAGGATATCAATGTCCGGTTTAATTGCCGACGCGCCGTCGGCCGCTAAACGGGCTTGCGTAAAAATGGCGCCCCTCTCCCCAAGGGGAGAGGGGCCAAAAAGGACGTCTTTCTACTCGATCGCCGGCAGCTCGGCGATGGCCTCTTCGATTTTGTCCTGCGGATAGGCGTAGTCTTCCAGCTTGTTGCTAAGGAAGCGATCATAGGAAGCCATATCGCACAGGCCGTGGCCGCTCAAGTTGAAGAGAATACACTTCTCTTCGCCCGTCTCGCGGCAGCGGATCGCCTCATTGATGGCGCAGCGGATGGCATGCGAGCTTTCGGGCGCGGGGATGATGCCCTCGGTGGCGGCGAACAGTTTGGCCGCCTCGAAGCATTCGATCTGATGGAAGGCCGCGGCCTCGACGATGCCCAGCGAAGCGCACAGGCTAACCATGGGGGCCATGCCATGATAGCGCAGCCCGCCGGCGTGGATCCCCGGCGGCACAAAACTGTGGCCGAGCGTGAACATCTTGATCAGCGGCGTCAGCTTCGTCGTGTCGCCGAAGTCGTAGCGATACTGGCCGCGGCTCATCGACGGACAGGAGTGCGGCTCGCAGGCCACGAAGCGGATTGGCTTGCCTTCGAGCTTGTGGCGGATATAGGGAAACGCCAACCCGGCGAAATTGCTGCCGCCGCCCACGCAGCCAATGACCACGTCGGGGAAATCCTCGAAAATCTGCATCTGCTTTTCGGCCTCGAGACCGATGATCGACTGGTGCAGCATCACATGGTTCAACACGCTGCCGAGCGTGTACTTTGTGTCGTCGCGGCTGACGGCCAGCTCGACCGCCTCGCTGATGGCGATGCCCAACGTGCCCGGGCATTCGGGGTCGGCGGCCAGAACCTGACGGCCGGCCTCGGTTTCATTCGAAGGGCTGGGAGTCACCTCGGCGCCC
>CAYMQL010000047.1:0-6540 GCA_964392255.1 uncultured Planctomycetaceae bacterium
GATCGTGCAGACCGAAGAGAAATCTTTAGCCGAAACAACGGGCCAAGCCCGCAATTGCCGAAAAAACCGGCTATTTCTTGCCGCCGGCCTTTTTGCCGGCGTCTTTCTTGGGGGCTTCCTTCTTGCCGGCGTCGGCGGCAGGAGCGGCGGCGGCGCCTTCAGCGCCTTCCTCGCCCTCTTCCTTCTTCTTCTTTTTCTTCTTCATGGCCAGCTTGTAGACCCGCACTTTGGCCAATCCGAAAGGGCTGTCGCCATCCTGCCAGCGGTCGGCGGTTTTCAGACGCTGGATGCGTTCGGCACGGTTCAGCACGCTGCGGGCCCGGGCCAGCCCAAGCCGCACCTTGAGGCTTTTGTCCATCGTCATGACTGCTGCACTCCTCGCTCAGGATATCTCAATATAGACGGTGTAATGGTCGATCAACCAGGCGGCAAGCCTGCGCCGGCCACGAAACAACTCAGTATACGCCGATTGGGCCGACGCCACAAGCCCCCATTGGCGAACCCCGACGGGAATTAATTCTTCCGACTCGTTCTTGCCTCGCGCGAAGTGCAAGCTACTATTTCAGCGAAAGGCCGATGCCACTGCCTTGCCTGTCCGGCCCAAGGAAAACGCTGGTTTTTGGCCCATTTCGCCGGGTGGCAACGCCGCGTGCCCGCCCCCAGAATCAGCGGTCCTCGCAGCCGGTCGGAACGCCTATTTCATTCTGAATTGCAGCCAATTCGACTTTGTGAAGGTCATTGCCCGCACAATCCGCAGATCCCCACCACTTTCCGCAAAGTTCGCATCCTATCCATTGACTATCTGTTACGAGAACCGCGTGGATTGCCGATTACACATTCCGGCACATTATGGCCAGCAGCAAAAAATACAGAGAAACCTGGTCCGCCACGCCAACGGACGAAGCGCCGAACGAAATTCGGCCGCTTCTTCGGCGAGATACCGAGCAACAACCTGCCAGGGGGGCAACTCATCACCCTGGGGTAAATGAGAAGACCGATAAGAGCAGGATTATTGACATGCCTCTAGACGATCGCGTCCACACCGCACTGGAGCGAAATCCTTACGTCGCTCGCCGCAGCCTCCGCTTCGAAACCAACGCCGGCCGCGTTACGCTGCGAGGCACGGTGAACACCTATTTTCAGAAGCAGATGGCCCAAGAGGCCTTGCGGCACGTCGACGGCGTCGACGAAATTGCCAACGAGCTGGAAGTCTGCTGGTGCTGAAGAAGGCGGAGGGCTATCAGCTTTCAGCTTTCAGCTAGCGCGGTCGGACTGGATGCGGGCCGCCCATCACCGCCTCTTTGCGATCCCCATAGGGCATCAGCCGTTCGTCCAGGCGACATGTGTGCAACACTTGGCGATTGTGCGGCGAAAGACCGCAAAGCCGCAGTACGCCGTCGTGCTTCTTGAACCGCCGGTGCAAGTCGATCAACTGCCCGATCAACGGGCTGTTCAGCAGACGCACCCCGTCCAGATCGAGCACCAGTCGGTACGTGAAATGCTGCCGGGCAAGCGACCACAACCGTTCGGCCAACGGTGGAACGCCTGGCGCCGCCGGATCGATCCGCACCCGCACCAAAAGCCAATCGGGTCCGCGATCCACGTCCAACTCACAGCCGGGAGCCGTCGTTAGCATGACGTTTCTCCTTGCGTGCTGAGAAATGCGGATGTTCCCCCATCCCCCTCAGAAAAGTCCCCACAACCGACAATTCTATCAGAAACCGAACGAACGGCAACCCCCTCGATGGAGCGTTGCCGTATGATTCGCCATCCTTCACCACCGTTTACGAAGGATCGTTCAAACGCGATTAGAAGAAACTTCGCTGGCCGGCGGCGCCGGGGTCGCCGATCGGGGTAAGCCCCAAGTGATCGAAGGCCGCCGGGGTCAGTCTTCGGCCGCGGGGCGTTCGGACCACTAATTCGCTGCGAAGCAGATAAGGCTCGACCTCGTCGATCAGCGTGTCGGGGGCGAGGTTCATCGTGTGGGCCACGGCTTCGACGCCCACCGGCCCGCCGGCGAACACTCGGGCGATCGTCTCCAGATATTTGCGATCCTGCGGATCGAGGCCCAAGCGATCGATGCCCTGCATTTCGAGCGCGTCGCGCGCGACGGCCAGCGTGATCTTTCCGTCGGCCCTGCTCTGGGCGTAGTCGCGGACCCAACGGAGCCGATTGTTGGCCAATCGGGGCGTGCCACGGCTGCGGCCGGCGATTTCTTCGGCCGCATGGTCGGCGATTTCGATCCGCAGCTTCGCGGCGTTGCGGCGGACGATCTCGGCCAGTTCGTCGAGAGTGTAGAAATCGAGGTGTTCGCGCAGGTGAAACCGATCGCGAAGCGGGGCCGAAAGCAGACCGGTCCGCGTCGTCGCGCCGATCAGCGTGAACGGTTTCAGCCGCATATTGATCGTCCGCGCGTTGACGCCTTCGCCGAGCGTCAGGTCGATGCGAAAATCCTCCATCGCCGGATACAAAAACTCTTCGACCGCCTTTGGCATCCGGTGGATTTCGTCAATGAACAGCACAGAGCGTTCTTCGGCGTTGGTCAGATAGGGGACCACGTCCTTGGGCGCGGCCAAGGCGGCGCCGCTGGCGATTTGGAAGCCGACGCCGAGGTCGCGCGGAATGCACATGGCGAAGGTCGTTTTGCCGAGTCCCGGCGGGCCGTCGAAGAGGATATGGCCCAGCGGCTCCCCTCGTTTGGAGGCGGCATCGACGGCGATTTCCAACCGCGCGTAGACTTCGCGCTGCCCGACCATGTCGGACATCCGCTGCGGGCGCAGGTCGCGGTCGTCGTCTTGGAAATCGGCCGTCGGCTTCAGGATCGTTTCGCGGGCCATAGCGGGATAGTATACAGGGGCCAGGGGTGAGGGGCGAGGGATGATCGGCTCGGTTTTCAGTACATTTTGTTCCGAAGAAGGCAATAGAATGCAATGTCTGTAACTGCTGTCCCATCAAATTCCAAGAGCGTGCTCAATGCTGAATTGACGCTCCTATGTCGTGGGGGGTATACTTTGGGTATGACAACCGCAGCAAACAGAATTGTGTCCGAGGCTCTCGAATTGCCTCCGCCGGTGCGGGCGTTTGTGGCCGAAAAGCTGATCGAGAGCCTTGATATGACTCCCGGCGGCGAACTGACGCCCAAATGGCGCGAGGAGATTCGCCGGCGATGCGAGGAGATCGACCAAGGAACCGTTGAGCTTCGTGATGCGGAATCCGTTTTTGCAAGAGCCTTCGCGGCGTAGTCGTGAAGGCCGTTCGATTCCATCAGGACCACCCAGGCGACCCTCTCATGAAACTGATTATCGCCATCATCCAGCCGCATCGGCTGGAAGCCGTAAAACAGGCCTTGGCCGACGTCGAGGTCTTTCGCCTGACGGTGATGGACGTGCAGGGATTCGGCCGGCAGCGGGGCCAAACCGAGGCCTATCGCGGGCACGAGTTCTCCGTCAACCTGTTGCGCAAGGTGCAGTTGATGATCGCCGTCAACGAGGCCTTTCTCGAACCGACGATCGATGCCATCATCCGCGGAGGCCGCAGCGGGCCCGCCGGCGAACTGGGCGACGGCAAAATCTTCGTCCTCCCGCTGGAAGACTGCATCCGCATCCGAACCGGCGAACGCGGCGGAGAAGCGATTTAAGGAAAATGACGAAGCACGAATGACGAATGACGAAGAACGGGCAGCTAAGCCGGATTCGTCATTCGTGCTTCGTCATGGATCATATTTCCATGCACGAGCTTTCCATCATCGAGGCGCTGATCGAACAGGTGTCGCGCGAAATGAAGCGCGCCGGCCAGCAGGGGCGCGTCGCGCGGCTCGATCTGAGCGTCGGTCGGCTTTCGGGCGTCAACCCCGATTCGCTCCGGTTCGCCTTCGGGCTGGTCGCGCCGGGCACGCCGGTCGAAGGGGCGGAAATGGCCATCGACGAGCCGAAGGCCCAGTGCCGCTGCAACCAGTGCGGGACGCAGACCGATATCGACGACCTGGTGATCCAATGTCCGCGCTGCGGCAGCGGCGACATCACGATTGAGGGCGGCCGCGACCTGCTGTTGCAAAGCATCGAAATCGAAGAGACGTAAACCTTGCGGTTGATCCACGGCTTTTGTCAAACGGAAATGAAAGTAGCCGGGAGCTAACAGCTCCCGGAACGTAGGCTGGTTTACGGTTACCTTCCGGGAGCTGTTAGCTCCCGGCTATCTTTACACGAGCTGCACTTATGAAAATCGTCGCCGCAAAAAAAATACTCAAAGCCAACGACCAACTCGCCGCCGAGAACCGCGCCCGGCTCGATGCCGCCGGCATTTTTGGCGTCAACGTGGTCGGTTCGCCCGGCGCGGGCAAAACCACGCTGCTGGAAGCCCTTTTCGCACACCTGAAAGGCCGTATCCGGCCCGCGGTGATCGAAGGCGACATCGCCGGTTCGATCGACGCCGAGCGGATGGAGCGGATCGGCGTGCCGGTCGTTCAGATCAACACCGAGGGGGCCTGCCACCTCGACGCCAACATGATCGCCAACGCCAGCCAGGAGTTGGATTTCAGCGCGATCGATCTGCTGGTGATCGAAAACGTCGGCAATTTGGTTTGCACGGCCGGATTCGATCTGGGCGAGCACCTGCGGATCGTCGTCTTGAGCACCAGCGAGGGCGACGACAAGGCCGTGAAGTATCCGGCGATTTTTCAGGGCTCCGACGCGCTGTTCATCACGAAGATCGACCTGATGCCGCATCTGAACTTCAACGTCGATCGCATCGCGGCCGACATGAAGCGGCTAGCGCCCGAGGCCGCGGTTTTCTGCGTCTCGGCCCTTCGCGGCGACGGCATCGCCGAGGCCGCCGACTGGCTGGCGAAGAAGCGCCGGCAAGGGTGACTATCGGTTCTCGAACGCACGCGGTAAATCGCGGCTGCCGTGGATTACGCCCACGACGATAACGCGATTCTGCGGCGGATCGTCGCGGTAGATAAGCCGGTACGGGCCGATGACCATCTGCCGGTAGGCAAGGTGAGGGAGTTCTTGTAGAGATTCTCCCAAAAGGGGGAACCGGGAAAGTCGTTCCGCCGCGTCGGTGATGCGTTCGACGGTGAGCTGTGCGTATCGCCGCGAGTCGCGAGCGATGAAGTCATAGACCTCTCGAAGATCGTCCATCGCCGGTTGGGCCCAGTCTACTCGAACCATTGCCGGCTCCGCTGCACGACCTCCTCGTGGCTAATGACGTCTCCACGATCAACGGCAGCTTCGGCCCGGTCGAGCTTCGCTTTCAAGTACAGTTCAGACATGAGTCGCTCGGGGTCGATCGGTTCGGGAAGGCGGTCGACAAGGTCCAGAACCTCTTGTTTGTTCATGGCGAATCTCCGCAAAGTGGGATGCTGCCCAACATCATTTAGTATAGGCGTCTCGCGGAGAGCCGACAAGAACCTGCGGGTTCGCAGCCTTTCTGGTAATCCCTCTTACCGCATCATGCCTTTCGTCATAGACTTAAAAGAAGGAACCGATTGCGTCCGCTTCCCACAGAGCCACTTTACCCTCAATGAATCGCACTTGGCCGAAACACGATTTCTCGTCCCGCCGCCAGGCAGTCACCGTGCGCGGCGTGGTGCAGGGGGTTGGGTTTCGGCCGTTTGTTTATCAGACGGCCCGCGCGCTGGGGCTAAGCGGCTGGGTTCGCAACGAAGCCGACGCGGTGCGGATCGAAGTCCAAGGCGATCGTGCGGCGCTCGATGCTTTTCTTGAGAAATTGCGGCACGGGCATCCGCCGCAGGCCCGCGTTGATGCGGTCGAAGTCGAAGAGCTGCCGCCTGTGGACGACGCCGGCGAGAAAAGCACGGCCGAGCGGTTTCAGATTCGCCTTAGCGGCGGCTTGGCGGCGCCCCGGCCGACGATTCCGGCCGATCTGGCTACGTGCGCCGAGTGTCTGGCGGAAATTCGCGACCCGACGCAGCGACGCTACCGCTATCCGTTTACGAATTGCACGAACTGCGGGCCGCGGTGGTCGATCATCGAGCGGCTGCCCTACGATCGGCCGCGGACTTCGATGGCGGGCTTTGCGATGTGCGCCGAGTGCCGGGCGGAATACGAAAATCCGGCCGACCGGCGTTTCCACGCCCAACCGATCGCCTGCCCTCGCTGCGGACCGCAATTAAGGCTGCTCGACGCCCAAGGCCGCGAGACGGCCGCCACCGATGCCGCACTCGACGGCGCGATTGAAGCCCTTTGCAACGGAAAGATCGTGGCCATGAAGGGCCTCGGCGGTTTTCAGTTGTTGGTCGACGCGACCGACGCCGCGGCGGTTGCTCGACTTCGGCGGCGAAAGCACAGGCCGGATCGGCCGTTTGCCGTAATGCTGCCCACGCTGGACGATGTGCGACGACATTGCGAGGTCTCGGACGAAGAGGCCCGCGTCCTCGCCTCGCATCAATCGCCGATCGTGCTCTTGCGACGACTTCCCTCTCCCCTCTCCCCTCTCCCCTCTCCCCTTGTCTTCCTCCCCTCTCCCCTCGTCTCCGGCGTTGCCCCGGACAATCCGTATCTCGGCGTCATGCTGCCC
>CAYMQL010000047.1:6550-10766 GCA_964392255.1 uncultured Planctomycetaceae bacterium
CACGCCGCTGCATCATTTGCTTTTGTCGGCGGTCGCGCGGCCGGTCGTCTGCACCAGCGGCAATCTGGCCGAGGAGCCGATGGCCATAGCCACAGACGAGGCAATTGAGCGGCTTGGCGAAATTGCCGACGTTTTTCTGACGCACAACCGCCCGATCGTCCGCCCGGTGGACGATTCGATCGTCCGCATCGGCGCCGACGGCGTCGAGGTGCTTCGGCGAGCGCGGGGATACGCCCCGCTGTCTGTAGGACAGGTTTCCAGCATATCGCACGAAGAAGTTCCGACGGTTTTGGCCCTTGGCGGGCATCTGAAAAACACCGTGGCGCTTTTACTGGGTAGGGTGCGTGCTTGCACGCACGCCGAAAAACTATCTGCGCCCCAGTCAGTATCAATCGGCGTGCGTGCAAGCACGCACCCTACCTCTGCTCCCGTTGTGATGAGCGCCCACATCGGCGACTTGGACAGTGTGCGAAGCGTCGAGGTGTTCCAGCGGGCGGCGGCTGATCTGGTCGCGTTTTTTCAGGCCGAGCCCGACGCGGTCGTCTGCGATCTGCATCCCGACTACGCCTCGACGCGCCATGCCGAGCGGCTGGCGGCGCAATGGGACGTGCCGCTGCTGCGAGTGCAGCATCATCACGCCCATGTGGCCGCGTGCATGGCCGAACACGGCTTGCAAGGACCGGTGGTGGGATTCGCATGGGACGGCATCGGCTATGGGCCGGACGGCACGGTTTGGGGCGGCGAGACGCTGTATTGCGAGGGCATTACATATCGCCGTGCGGCCCGATTGCGGACGTTCGCCCTGCCTGGCGGCGATCGCGCGGCGCGCGAGCCGCGGCGCTCGGCGCTCGGGCTGCTGTTCGAGATTTTTGGGCGCGACGCGGCGAGATATGCGGCGGCGTGGTTCGCTCCCGCTGAGATCGACACGATTCTTTCCATGTTGACGAGTCGGACCAACTCGCCGCGCTCGAGCAGCTTGGGCCGGCTGTTCGACGCCGTGGCGGCCATCTGCGGGCTGCCGGCGACGATCAGTTTCGAGGGCCAGGCGGCCATGGCGTTCGAATATGTTGCTGATCCGCAGGAGCAAGAGGCTTATGAGTTTGCCATCGCAGAGGACGACAAAATGCTGGTGGCCGATTGGGCGCCGGCGGTCCGTTCCGCGCTGGCCGATCGCGCCGCCGGCGTGCCGGTCGGCTGCATCAGCGCCCGATTCCACAACGGACTGGCCGAAATGGCGGCGGCCGTCGCTCGGATAGTCGCACCTTCGTTCGAGTTGCCGGTGGTGCTGACCGGCGGGTGTTTTCAAAATGCCTTGCTGGCCGAGCGGGTTGTCTCGCGGTTGGCGGCGGCCGGCTATCGGGTGTATAATCATCATCAGGTCCCGCCGGGCGACGGCTGCATCGCCCTTGGACAAGCCTGGCTTGGCCGGCAAATGCTGGCCAAGTATCCCTCATACTCCGTGTGAGGAATTTGCGGCGTTCGTTCAAAACTTCCTCACACGGAGTGTGATGTGAGGAGTACAATAAGAAAACTTCCTCACACGGAGTGTGAGGAATACATGGAACACGACGATGTGCTTGGGAATCCCCGGCAAAATTGTAGAAACCTACGAGACGAACGGCCTGCCGATGGGCCGGGCCGATTTCAGCGGCATCCGCAAGGAGGTCTGTTTGGCCTACACGCCCGAGGCCCAGGTGGGCGACTATGTGCTGGTCCACGTCGGTTTCGCCCTCAGCCGCATCGACGAGGCCGAGGCCCAGGAGATTTTCGACTTCGTCAGGCAGATTGGCGACACGCTGCCGCAGGACGTGGAGGAGACTGCCGAGAAAACTCTATGAAGAGCAAAACGAAATACACCGATGAGCCGTTGGCGGTGGAGTTGGTGGAAGATTTCCTGCCGCCGCCGGACGAACTGGTGCTCAAACAAGATACGGTGAAAGTGACGATTGGGCTCAGCAAGCCAACGGTCGAGTTCTTCAAGATGCGGGCACGCCAGAACCACACCCAGTATCAGAAGATGATTCGCCGCTTGCTCGACCTATACGCATCGCGATTTGGGTAAGCGTCCGCCATGTCGGATTGACCATTGCGACAACTGCCAAAATGACATGCCAAGCGGCATCTGCCGCGGCACGCACGTCCCCCGAGGGCTTTCTCTCATATTGCAACTGACTACATCGCAACAACTTGCGATGTTCTGTCCGGGTTTTGGCACACCGCTTGCATTAGCAAGGCGGAAACTTTGTGCGGCTGCCATTTTTTGGATGCGGCAGGCCGCTTCTCGGTCCTCGACGAAACGCATATAAGCCAGCAACAGGAGAATCCGCTGTGGCAAAACAGTTGGTCTTTGAAGACGAAGCTCGGCAGCCGCTGGCCGCCGGGGTGAGCAAGCTTGCCCGGGCCGTGGTTAGCACCCTTGGGCCCCGCGGCCGGAACGCCGTGCTCGACAAGGGCTGGGGCGCGCCGAAAATCACCAAGGACGGCGTCACCGTCGCCAAAGAGATTGACCTGGACGACCCCGAGGAAAACTTGGGCGCCCAGTTGGTCAAAGAGGCGGCCTCGAAAACGGGCGACGTCGCCGGCGACGGCACGACGACCGCCACGCTGCTGGCCGAGGCGATCTATCTCGAAGGGCTGCGCATGGTCGCCGCCGGGGCCGATCCGATGGCCCTGGGCCGCGGCATTCACGCCGCTAGCAACGCCGTGATCGAGGCGGTCAAGAAAATGGCCACGCCTGTGAGCGAAAAGAACAAGAAAGAAATCGCCCAAGTGGCCACCATCGCCGGCAACAACGATCCGACGATCGGCGAGGTGCTGGCCGACGCCTTCTTGAAGGTCGGCCGCAACGGAGTCATCACCGTCGAGGAAGGCAAGCAGTCCGAGACCACCGTCGACGTGGTCGAGGGCATGCAGTTCGACCGCGGCTTCCTTTCGCCGCATTTCGTGACGAATCAAGAGGACCAGACCGTTGAGTTCGAGAAGTGCATGGTTCTGATCCATGAAGACAAGATTTCCAACGCGAAGAACCTGATTCCGCTGTTGGAAGCCGTCAGCAAGTCGAGCCGCCCGCTGCTGATTATTGCCGAAGACGTCGAAGGCGAGGCCCTGGCCACGCTTGTGGTCAATAAGCTGCGCGGCATCCTGAACGTCGCGGCCGTCAAGGCGCCGGGCTACGGCGACCGTCGCAAGGCCATGCTCGGCGACATCGCCGCGCTGTGCGGCGGCAACGCCATTTTCAAGGACCTGGGCGTCTCGCTCGATTCGGTGAAGCTCTCCGATTTGGGCACGGCCAAGAAGGTGACGATCACGGCCGACGACACCATTATTATCGACGGCGGCGGAACGAAGGCGGCTATCGAAGGCCGCGCGGAGCAAATCCGCAACGAGATCGAAACAACCACCAGCGACTACGACCGCGAGAAGCTGCAAGAGCGGCTGGCCCGGCTGGCCGGCGGCGTGGCTCAGATTAATGTCGGGGCCGCGACCGAGACCGAAATGAAGGAGCGCAAAGCCCTGATGGAAGACGCCCAGCACGCCACGAAGGCCGCGCTGGAAGAGGGCATCGTGCCCGGCGGCGGCATCGCCCTGCTGCGGAGCGAAAAGGCCGTCGACAAGCTCGACCTTAGCGGCGACGAGGCCCTGGGGGCCAAAATCGTCCGCAACGTGCTCTCGGCGCCCTTGCGGGCGATTGCCGAAAACGCCGGCAAGGACGGCGCCGTGGTGGTCAACCGCGTGCGGCAGATGAAGGGCAAGGCCGACGGCTACGACGCCGACAAGGACGTCTACTGCGATCTGGTCGAGGCGGGCGTGATCGATCCGGCCAAAGTCGTTCGCACCGCGTTGCAAAACGCCGCCAGTGTCGCCTCGCTCCTGCTGACCACCTCCTGCTTGGTGACCGACATTCCGAAGGAAGAAGAGCCGGCCGCCCCAGGCCCCGGAGGCATGGGCGGCGGCATGGGTGGCATGGGCGGAATGGGCGGCGGCATGGGTGGCATGGGCGGCATGGGCGGCATGGGGTTCTAAACGCTGTTTTCTGAACTTTTAGAGAAAAAACCCACAATAGCCGGGAGCTAACAGCTCCCGGAAGAAATGCGAGTGCCATGTTTCCGCTCCGGGAGCTGTTAGCTCCCGGCTATTCATCAATAACTGAATTAACCAACAAACCAACTCACCTGATTATTTGCGAGGAAATGGACTATGTCGAAGGAAATCAACC
>CAYMQL010000048.1:0-10594 GCA_964392255.1 uncultured Planctomycetaceae bacterium
TCTGCGGAGTCTCGAATTGGACGCCGTCCATTTCATGGGCGGCGAGCCGACCACGAATCGAGCGTTGCCCGAAGTGCTGGCCTTCTGCAAGCGCAAGCTTGGCGTCACGACGCGGCTTGGGCACACGAACGGCTCGGGCCTGGTGATCGAAAACCTCGACGGCGCCAACGTCAGTTTCAAGGCGTTCGACGACGACGTGCATCGCCAGTACGCGGGCTGTTCGGTCGGCCCGTCGCTCGACATTTTCCGCAAGTCGTACGAGGCGGGAGTGCAGATGAAGGCCAGCACCGTCTTCATTCCCGACTTCGGCGGCCTGGAGCAAGTCGAGAAGGTCGCGGCTTTCGTCGGCGGCATCGACCGAAGCATTCCGTTTCACATCCTGGGCTATATTCCCGTGCCGGGCGCGCCTTGGCGGAGGCCCGACGACGCGGAAATGCAACAGGCGGTCGCCGCCGCACGGCGACATCTCGACGCGGTGACGTTTTCGCATTTCACCGCCGAGCAGGCCAAAGACCTGACCCAACGAGACGAACGTTTTGCCGTCCGGCAAGTGTTGTGACATGATCGAATTGCACGGCGTCAGCTATGCGTATCCCGAAGGCTCGTCGCCGGCGCTGCTGGACGTCGATCTGACGATTCCCGACGGCCAGTGGCTGCTTTTGGCGGGGCCGTCGGGCGGCGGCAAGTCGACGCTGCTCTATTTGCTCAACGGCTTGATTCCCCATATCTTCGGCGGCAATCTGACCGGCCGGATTCGCGTCGACGGCGACGCGCCCGGCGATGTGCCGCTGCGCACGCTTAGTCGCCGCGTCGGCACGGTCTTCCAGAATCCTGAATCGCAATTATTCATGCTGCGCGTCGAGGAGGACGCGGCTTTCGGCTGCGAGAATCTGGGCCTGCCGCCCGCCGAAACGCGCCGCCGCGTCGAGCAGGTTTTAGAGCAGCTTTCACTTGTCGCACTGCGGAATCAGGAGGTTTTTACGCTTTCCGGCGGTCAAAAACAACGCGCCGCCATCGCCGGGGCGCTGGCCATGGGCTGCCGAACGCTCTTGTTGGACGAGCCGACCAGCGACCTGGACGAGCCGAGCCGGGCAGAGTTGTTGGAGGCGCTTGCCGACCTGCACTGCCGCGGGTACACGATCGTTATGACCGAGCACCGCCTCGAAGGACTCGACCGGCTGGTGGACCGCACGGTCACCATCGACGCGGGCCGCATCGTTTCCAACGGCCCTGCCGTCGCTGAACCGCCGCCGTTGCGGCATCAATCGGCGCGGGGCGCAAAGATTTCAACACCGCTGGTCGATCTTCAAGGCGTGACGTTTGCGCATCCCGGCAGAGAGCCTGTTTTGAATCGCTTGAGTTTGCAGCTTGCGCCGGGCGAAACAACCGCATTGGTCGGTCTCAACGGCAGCGGCAAAACCACGCTCCTCAAACTGCTCTGCGGACTGCTGCGACCGACCGAAGGACGCGCGGTCATTGCAGATCAAGAAGCTCCGTCGCTCGCTCAACTGGTGGGCAAGGTTGGATTCTTGTTTCAGAATCCCGACGAGCAGCTCTTTGCCGACACCGCGGCCGAGGAAATTGCCTTCGGGCCCAAAAACATGGGCCGCAGCGTGGACATTGACCGATATCTGGAACGACTTGGCTTGGCGCGGCATCGCAACGAACATCCGCGCTGCCTGTCGCGAGGCCAGCGGCAAAGGCTGGCCGCAGCCGCCGTGCTGGCCCTTCAACCGAAGCTGATCCTGCTCGATGAGCCGACCACCGGCTTGGATCGCAAGACATGGACGACGCTGATGGAATATGTCGCGGACGAGGCCGACGCATGCGGGGCGGCCGTCCTGTTTTCTACGCACCACCACGAGGTCGTCGACGCATTCGCCGACCGCGTTTTGACTCTTTCGGAAGGCCGAATCGCCGATGATCGCCTATTGTGACCGACGGTCGCCGATCCACGCGCTCGATCCCCGCATAAAAATTGCGTGGAGCGTGGTCGTATCGTTTCTGGCGGTGGTGCTGCGACACCCGGCTTCGCTGGCAGTGCTGGTCGGTTTGTCGTTGGTTCCCTGGGTCGTTGCGCGGCCGCCGTTGGCCAAAGTGCGATGGCTCTTGATTCTGGCGGCGACGACCGCGGCGGGCGCCGTGATCTCGCAGGGCTTCTTCTACGGGCTCCAGCCGCGCACCGAACTGCTGACGTTGCTGCCGGGCTTGTCGTTGTGCAAGGAAGGGCTTTTTTACGGCGGCGTCGTATCGTTGCGATTGATCTCCGTCCTTGCCGCCGGTGCAATCGTGGTGCTGACCACCTACACCTCCGACCTGATTCTGGCAATGGGTAAGCTGCGCGTGCCGCACTCGCTGGCGTTCATGCTCACCTTGGCGTTGCGATTCCTGCCCGAAACGGTGGAACAAGGCAAGCGCATCCACGCAGCGCAGCAACTGCGCGGGGCAGGCGGTCGGGGCCCGGTCGCCGCATTGCGCCGGTTTCGGCTGCTGTTGGTCCCGCTGATGGCTTCGTCGCTTCGCAGCGCGCGGCAGGTAGCGCTGGCCGCCGAAGTCCGAGCGTATTCGCCCGATCGCATTCCCTCGCGTGATTTGTGTTTGACGCGAACGGATTGGGCCGCGGCTGCGGGGCTCGTTTTGCTGCTGGTTCTCGGCACAGCCATGACCATGTGGGAGTACGGCGTCCTGCCGTTGGCAATCCGATGACGCCCTTGCAGCTTTATCTCGGTTCAATCGTCGCGCTGTGCGTGGTTGCGGCTGTGGTTGTGGTTGCGGGCATACGCAGGCGGGCTTTTCTTCGGCCGACGACGTTGGAGCTGGCCACCGCCGCCGTATTGATCTGCCTTCTGTACGTTGCCGCCATTCCCTGGCAAATCGGCCTGGCCCGCATTCCGGGCCTCGATGCCCTGGTGTTCTCGATCCCGTACACGACGATCCTGCTCATCGGATTGCGGCTGTCGCCGAAGCCGGGCTTCGCCACGCTGCTGATCTTCGGCCAGGGGCTTATGGGGCAGTTGCTCGGACGCGGCATCAATCCGGCTTGGTGGCCCTACTATCTGGCCTGCGCTGCGTGCGTCGAGTTGGTTGTGCTGTTTGCGGGCAATCGCGTGAAAACCTTGCCGGTCATGCTCGGCATCGGCCTGCTCCGCGGATTGCTGGCCTACTCTTATATGTATCTGATTCTCGCGCCGTTTCTCTGGCAGCAGTTTTACGCGCCGTGGTACATTGCGATGAAGACATCGCTCGGGTTGGTCGGCTGCGCAATCGGCGCGGTCCTGGCGAGGCAAATTGCGCCTGCGGTGGAAAGGGCTTCTCAACGCGCGAGCGTCTAACGTGCCTTGTCGGACAAGCGTTCGCCGGGCACACGCTGCGCCGGGGCAGGCGTCCGGCTCGCCGCGCTACGCCCCCGTGGCCAGATAGACCCTGAACTCTAAATCGAGCGTCATTTCCCAAGCGCCGTCGTCGCGCTGGCGCTCAAAATCGTTGACGCGATGAATGTCCAGCACAATATCGCCGCCGTCCAGTTCGAACGAGGCGCGATTGAACGTCTTTTTCACCTCGCCGATGATTTCGGATGCGGCTTCGTGTTGGGCGTGATAAACCCGCACGCGCAACACGACCAAATCGATGGCCGAACCGTCGGTTTCGTAGGATTCCGGCCGGTCGCTTCGCTTGAGAATCGAGGCCCAAGGCAGCGCCGCGTCGAAACTCGCGCCGGTGAAAACGCGGGCGGCCGGCAGCAGTGAGTTCAGGTCCTCGGCGGCTGCCCAGCGGCTGTGAATCGCCTGAAGTAGGTTCATCGCGTCGTCTCCGCTTCGATCGCCTGAAGTTCTCCGATGCGTTGCGCGCCGGTGGCGCCGACGATTGCATAAAGCCCGCCGTCGGGACCGCGGATGCGGCATGTGTGATCGACCGCAAGGTCCTCCTCGACGAAAATGCGATAGCGGACGATGGTTTCCTGCTGATCGCTCTTGGCGACGATCTTCGTTTCGATCGGCTGGATTCTTGCCCGAACGCCGGATCGCCAGGTTCGCCACGTCGGTTCGACTGCACCGCTGTCGCCCTTCAAATAGGCCGCTTTCAACACATCGATCGTGTCGTCGAGGCCGAAAGCAATGGCGACGTTCCGAGTGGCGCATCGCCAGCGGGCGCCGAACATCGTTTTTCGCACTTCAAGAACGGTCCAGCGTTGTCCGTCGCCGTCGAGAAGAAAGTCGCCCAGTTGCGGGGTCTCGGGCAGTTCGGCGACCGGCAAATGCCAGGTCAACTCGGAGGCGACGTGTCGCCCGCCGCCGGCGACGTTCTTGTGAACATCGCCTCGGTTGACGATCGTGGCTTCGGCAGCGGTCATGGCGCGGCGCAGCGCGTGGGCAATGATGGTGCCCGCGGCGCCGGTCCCGCTCCCGCGTCGCAACAGCGTTACCGTCTCCAAACCGTCGATCACCGTCGTCAGGTCGTTGGATGGGTCGAACATGGGAGCAGGGGTTCGGGACTCGGGGTTCGGGGCAAGATAATTTCAACGATAACTATATGTATAGGTTGTGTTATAGAACCTTCCTTCTTCAGCCTTCCTCCTTTCACGTGTATCCTTGCGATCGAACTTCGACGGGCGATTCGCCCGCCAGCTTCTCGTTGCACCAGTCGATGGTCCGTTGGAGCTGAGCCAAATAGTCGCCCCAGGCCACCAATTGGCCGTCGATCTGGTAGGTAGGTTTCGGCTGAGCGGTGATTTCCGCCATGCGAGCCAAGGTCTGGCTTTTGATCGTGGCAAATTGCGTTGCGTCGGAAGACATTGGAGTTAGGGGTCGGAAGTCAGGTGCAGGGTTTAGAAATCGAAAAACAGCGGCGACCATTCGCCGTTGCGACGCGGTGGTTTCGTCAAATCACATTCAATCGGAATCGGACCAGGATGATTTGGCCTTCGACCGGCGTAAGTTGATGCTCGACCAGATAGCGGCGTCCGGCCAGAGCGAACGCCGGATATGCCGCCACATCTAAAATATGGCGGAAATTGTAGCCTATGGCGTCGACCGTCCATGTCGCATCGGTTTGCAGCGCGTCGAATATCGTGTCGGCGACGGCCAGCGGAACATCGATATGTCCGGCGACGGGAGTGCGGTTGTCCGCATCGCGATCGTCGAGCAGGAAGACGGTGTAGACAATGGCGGCGACGTCGGCCTGAACGATGTTTGCGCCATCCGGACCGACGATGCGCGCCAGCAGCGTGGCCGAGCCGTTTTTGAATGCCGAGCCGTGAATGTCGTTTGCTTCAGCCATGGCATAGCCCTGCAATTGTGCCGGTGTGATGGTTTTGTCCGAGGATTGCGCCGGCGTGAAACTCCTTGCCGGCGACGGCGCCCGCGGCAAAGGTCTGCCCGTCTTCAACGCGATGCAATTTTTGCGACTCGGCCCCCGCCAGCGTGTTGGCGCCGAAGCATCGTGCCGCGAAGGTTTTGGCCGCGAAAGTAAGTTTCATGGCGACGGCTCGGCTTCAAATGGAATAGGTCGCGTTGGTTCGATTTCCGGCGGCGTCGGTGGTCACCTGCACGCGCGGCGTCGAGCCGTCGAGTCCGGTGAAGCTTTCGGTGCCGGTCCGCGCGCCGCTAGCCTTGCCGGCAAGCACGGCGCCCAGAATACGCATCGTTTGACGCACGGTCTTGCCGGTTTCGACGCCGTTCGGGCGGTCGAGGAGGGCGTCGGCGACGGCCGCCGTTGCATCCGCCGTTTTGACCAGCTTCACGTCGGCGTGGGCGTTGCCCGAGGCGTCGGTCACAATTCGCCCCACGTCGAGAATCGTGCCCGTCGTTTTGGATCGGTCGTACTCGCATCCAACGGTCGTCAGAACGGCGTTGTTCTGTTGGATCAATGCCTTGACCGTGCCCGAGGCGCTTTTCACATTGATCGATGTGCGGTGCAGCTCCACCAATCCGAAAGAAGCGTCAACGCCGCGCGTGCTTTGGGCTGCATTGCGAACTTCGATCAAGCAGTTGTAGGCCCGCACCTTCGAGGCCGCAAAGTATTGAATGATCCCGCAGGCGTAGTTGCCCGAATCGACGCTGCTGGGACCAATCGCACGAATCACGCAGTCGATCAAATCCAGCGTGCTTTGGCCCGACGCCACGGCGTCCCATTTGGCCTGGATGCGGCAGTTTCGGACCACAACAGTCGACGCGCCAAAGAAGTACAGGCCGTCCGTATCGGCTTCAACCGCAACGTCGTCGATCAGCACGTCGGTACCGCCGTTGATCGTTAGTGTGTTGTTTCCATACCCCGAGGCCAGCACGCATGCTCCGATCCGGCCGCCGTTCAAATAAAGAACTACCTCGTCCCCGATGATCGTGCCGGTTTCAGGATAGTACGTACATCCATCATTGATCTCCGAAAGTCCCCATCCAGGGACGTCAACGCTCCAGTTTGCGGCATAGTCGATCTCCGTTTCGTGGCCCGTCGCACCGCCGATCCATGAATTGATGACCGTCATCTTGCTCTCCTATTGTTCACGGATGATCCGGCCAGCAGCATCCTTGGCCGAGCGTGCGCACGGTTGCCGGATGGTCGGGGTGTGCGGCAAGCCAGCGGCACGATGGAGGCGACGTTTCCGCCGCCGGAACGTAATGCACGCATTGCCCGGCGTCGTCCAGTTCGGCGACCGCGCAGAGCCGCGGCCACAATTCGCAGCACTTGCCGCATCGCGTGCAAGGAACATTCGGATCAGGACGCTTTGAATACGGTCGGTTCATGTTGGGCATTCCACCTTTCGACGACGTCATCCGCCGACAGCCGCCGGCATAGGCTGCGCGGTATTCCACGGCAATACAGAGGTCAGGGGCGGTCGCAGATCGTCGGGATGCGGGCCATTGCCCCCTGACCCCTGCAAGCGTCGCTTAGCTTCCGCTTCCGGTGCTCTTGACCACGTAGCGCGGATTGATGACGGCCGCGGCGCCGCGCTCGCTGGCCTTGAACCGGACGACGATGTCTTGATTGAACTCGGCGTCGCTGTTGGCCGGCGATTGGGTTACGGTGATCGGCCAGTTTTCCATGTAGGCGAAGGCCTTGCGGAAATCGCCGATGAACCACCACTTCTTGGCCGCGGCGGCTTCCTGGCCTGCGGCGACGATGCGGCGGTAGGCCAGCCGGCTTTCGACCACCGTGTAGTTGCCCAGCGGATTGGCGGCCACCGTGGTCGTTGCCGCTCCGCTCGGCGTATAGTTGATCTCGGCCGCGTTGAACACGCGATGCGCCGCATGCCGGTAGGCCGGCGTGACCAACACCGTGGTCGCCTGGATCAGCACCGGCTCGCCGGTGTTCGGATCGAGAATATCGGCAAAAAGCTGCTCGGCGGCGTCCACGTCGGTCCAATCGACCAGCTCTTCGGTCATCTGATTGATCCAGTCGCCGTCCGGGGCAGAGCCTGTGCCCGTGCTGCTGTAGGTGTTGTAGCCGGCGCCCTTCCACTTGTAGTTGTTCGTCGCGCCGATCAACAGGTCCAAGAGCCGCTTTTCTTTGTTCAGGCCAAGCACTTCGCCGACCTCGGCGGCCCGCTGAAGAATCAAGTGCGTGCGGTCGAAAAAGACCGCCTCTTTGGTGACCGGCACGATGAATCCGCGTTTCGTGGTCTGCGGCGTTTCGATGTAGTCTTCGGCGAAGCCCAGGCTGGGATAGGGCATGCCGGGCCGCACCTCGGCCACTTCGTCGCCGATGCGTCCGATGCCGGGAATCCGCTCGCCGTCGAGCCGCGTCGGAATCGTATCGACCAGGCGGGAAAGCACAAATGCTTCTTGGGCGTAGGCCTCCAAAATCTTCGCCTGCACCACTTGTCCGGTGATGTTCGAGAATGCAGTCACGTCGACGCCGTCGCCGGCCTCGAGCAGGCAAGCACCGCCCTGGCGCGGGTCCATCTGCCGCACCCGTTCCGAACTGAGCGTCGCCTCGGCCAGTTCTCGAATGCTGAAATCCTCGGGCTTCAGGTCGCCCGACTCCAACGCTTCCTGCAAATGCCGCACGGTCGCCTCCGCGCCGTTGGCTTCGTACATCCGCTTCAACTCACGATATTTGATCGCTCTCACGGGAATGTTCTCCGAAAAAAGAGATTGGGGATTAGCAATTAGGGATTGGCAGTTAGGGATTGGAGTTCTGGAAAGGGAAACCTAATCCCCAATCCCTAATCCCCAATCCCCTTTCTCTACGTGCTGCTTGCGGTGGTGCCTTCAATTCCGCCGGTCATCACGGTCGAGCGAATATCGACCAGCACGCTGGTTGCGGCCGCCGGCTGCCGCTTGGCCACTCGCGCAACGGCGTACTGGCTTTCGGCGACGTTCGCCACCTGTTGATTCAACAGGGCGTTGCCCGCCGCGTTTTCGTCCGCGCCGACCATATCGCCCAACTCGAACGTGCCGCTGGGGCAATCCATCTCGAACACGCCGGTCGTGGCCACGCGGACCGGCGCGGTCTCGCCGCTTCGGCTCCGCTGCATGGCCACGCCCAAAAACTTGTCGGCCAGCGCCGCTTGATTGGCAGTCTCGCTGCCTTGGTCCGTCTGGGCCGAGGCCGGTTTCGCGTCGTCGGCGTCTTGCCAAAGCAAATCGCCGATCTCAATCACGGTTGCGGCATCTACGGCCGCCACCACCGGGTTCGTGTCTCCGTATCGCCAACGCATCTTGTCGCTCATCGCAGAGTCTCCAAATTAGGGGTCGGGGGTAAGGGATCAGGGGTCAGGGGGCGCAGATGTCCGAGGGGGATTCAACGATTGTGGATCGACCGTCTTCAAGTTGGCTGTCAATCTCGCTGCCCTCCGATCCCTGGCCCCTGATCCCTGACCTCTGTCTCACGTAATCGCTTCCACGAAACTTTTGTTTTTCAACGGATCGGCGGAGTAAAGCGCGTGCTGATCGCGCGATTGCGGCCGCGCCCATGCCGATCCTCGCGGCGTTTCGCCCTCGGCCAACGTCCGCACCAACTGAGCCCGTTCTTCGACCAGCGCCCGCATGGCCTCCTCGCCGGGCGCGGCCAGAAGCGTCTCGATGAATTGCGGACTCGCAACGGTCTTGGCCCACGGCGCCGCGGACTCTGGGTCGGGCAATGCAAACTCGCGAAGCAACCGCCGAGCGATCGCCCGCTTCTGGTGGATCGCTTCCAACGCTGTCAGACGCTCCACTTCCTGTCGAAGCTGCTGAAGCTCCGCCGCATTCTCTTTTCGGAGGCTCTCGATCAAGTCGGGGTGCCGCTGCGCGAGCTCATCGAGCGTCGGCGGCGAAGCCCCAGACGCTGAAGCGGCCGCGGCCGCCTCCGATTCGAACAGCCCGCGCGTCGTGGCCGGATCGGCCACCAGATCGACGCTTTGCACGCGGGTAATCGCCTCGACCGCCACGCGGTCGCCGCGCCGGCCTACGCGCGCCTCGACATTGTGCGAAAAGCCGACATTCTCCGACGCATGTTCGGCGTCCCAGATGAGTTGCTCCGCCAGGGCGTGCTTGGGATTGAAACAGAAATCGCCGAAAAGTCCCTCGTCCGAACGGACCGCCACGTTGCGAATCGTACCGATGCGGTCCTGATAATCGCGCGGTCCCGAAGGGTTTCCCTTCGGATGGTTCACATTTACCTTGGCGCCTTCGTAGAGCGGCGCGGCTTGGGCCAGCGCCTCGGGCAGATACGTTCTGCCGTTGCGCGATTCGAGCCCCAACAGCTTCACGCCGCGAATCACGCCCGCCTGCCGGTCCACGCGCACCGCCACGCCGCGCGAATCGCAATATTCCTGCAACATCTCTGCCATGATGCTCCCTTTCGTGCCGAGCACGTTCGTTTGGGCGACGATGTAAAAAAACAAGAGCCCGCCGAAAACCTCGATAGGTTCGCGGCGGGCTCTTGCGGAAACCTGCTTGGACGCGCAGGCCTCGCGTGATACCCGTTGATTCGTTTGCGCGCAACCGCCGTCTCCGGCGGCTATTTCTCAATCCGCTCGACCATGCGGCGAATATGCTGGATCGTTCCATCCTGCACGCTCAACTCGACGGCGGTCGTGCCGTAAAAACCGCGCCGAAGCGACTCGGCCAGCATCTCGGCCAGAATCAACTGGAGCTGAGCCACTTTCTTCGCGTTGCCGGCGGTGTTCGCGTGCGTCATCATCGAGCGTTACCATACGACATTGGAGCCGTGTTTTCAAGCTTTTTTTTGGCCGCGCCTGCAATCTCGTCGCGACGTCCCGCTGTTGCCAGGCCATCGCATCTGCTATAGTCAATAAGTATTCCTCACGCTCCGCGCGAGGAAAGATGCACGCCCCAATGTTCTCCTCACGCTCCGCGTGAGAAAATAGTTTCAAGAAACCAAACAATCCTCCACCGACTTCTCGCGAAGCGAGAGGAATACATAAAAAACGAATATGACCTCATCTCTTGATTGGCGATCCCTGTATCCGTTCGAATCCCACCATCTCACGATCGACGGGCATCGCTATCATTACGTCGACGAGGGCCGGGGGCCCGTCCTGTTGATGGTCCACGGCAATCCAACGTGGTCGTTCTTCTTTCGCGATCTGATCCGGCCGCTTAGCCGCCGCTATCGCGTTGTGGCCGTCGATCACATCGGTTGCGGATTGTCC
>CAYMQL010000049.1:0-7379 GCA_964392255.1 uncultured Planctomycetaceae bacterium
GAAGAATCTGAACGAACTGTTCGGCCGGGTCGAGGCGGATTGCGACCGGCGGCAGCCGGCGTGGCGGGCCCTCGGCGAAACGCTTCGCGCCGAGTTGCCGAAACTTCGCGATTCGTCGGATGCGTTCCGCCGGCTCGATCAGGCCGAGGCGGCGGTGCGATTGGTTTTCGACGCGGCGCTGCCGGCCTATCGCGAGTTTCACCGCGATCTGCTGTTTCATCAGACCGACGAGGCGCTCTTCCAACCGCTGTGGATCGGGCGCGTGTGCGAGGCCGTTTTGCAACAGGGCGGGCCCTGGGATCAGACCGATCGCATTGTGCCGGCGGCCATCCGCCAGTTGAACGATTATATCGGCCACCGTCCGGTCGCCGTTCTGCACACCGAACAGAAGATTCAGCCCTACGATCATGAATGGGTCCGGCCCGTGCCGCTTTGGATTCGCGAGGCGGGCGCGGCCGTCGGGCCCTATCGCGAATTGGTCGAGGCCGCCGTGGCCATTCTCGACGCGACCGATCCGGCCATCTTATTTCAGGCCGCGTTCGCCCTCGATCAGCTCGACGAGCTGGCCTACGATCCGCGGGCCTACGATTTCGACCATCCGGTGAACCGGCGGCCGAACTACCTGTTCGGCCAATGGGACATGAACAAGCTGGACAACGCCGGCCGCAGCCGCCGCTTCGTGTTGCAGCAGGCGACGCTCGACGCCATGCTCGACCGCTTGGAACATCACAGCCGGCGGAATCGCCAGCAGGTGCTGTTCGAGGAGGCGGCCGTTTTGGCAGGCACCATGCTGATGGGCTCGGGCGTCAGCGGCAATCGGCCCGACGCCCACGATTCCACGGTCACGCTGGCCACCCTGGTCGAGAAAATCGCCCTCTACCGAGACGCTTTTTATGACGGTTTATTGCGGAAGTTGACGGGGCCGCATGCCGAGCGGTTGCGCACCGAGGCGCGGACGCTGCGGCAGCCGTTCGGCGCCGCCCGGCAGCATTTCAACCACTTTCTTGCCCGGCGGCGGGCCCAACAATTGCAGCACGTCCATGTGGCGCAGCTCTATGCGGCCATCGGCCATAGCGAAGCGGCGAAGCGCGAGGCCGCCGTGGTGCCCGCCGCGAGCGCCCGAATGGCCTGCGAGATGCAATGCCATCTTGCGGCGGGCCATCGGGCCGTCGAGCGAGGAAATCTTGCCGAGGCCGCCGCGCAGTTGCCTCACCTCGAACGTCTGCTGCATGCGGCCATCGAATGCGGCGCGATGGTCGACCCCTGGAACATTTTGGGCTTCGGCGGCCAGTACAGCCTGTTCCCGGCAATCGAAAACAGCATTCACGACCACCGCGTCGACGAGTTGCTCAACATGCTGAGCAGCGTGTTTGCGCTTTTTGCGCGGATTCACAAGGCGGCGGCCGCCGCCGGCGAAACTTCGTTGCAAAATTCGCTTGCCGAAAACTTCGCCGCTTTGGCCCGGTGGTGGGACCGCTTCGCCGCGACCGAAGTCGACGCGGCCGAGGGTCTTTCGGGCCAGGCGACGCTCGAGTCGGCCCAGCGCGTGGCCGTCGCGTTGCAGGCCTGGCAACAAGGCGGGGCCGCCGCCGGCGACATCGCCTTTTGGCGGCAACACGTCGAGCAGTTTCGCTCGCCGAAGGCCTACGCCCAGGTCGTCGAAACCTTGCTGGAACGCCGCGATCCGGTGGCCGCCATGGCCCTGTTGGTCCAATGGCTGAACCAGGCCGACGAAATCCCGCTGGTCGAGGAAGACTACTCGTTCCACGACCTGACGCTGATCTGGATGGAGGACCTTTGGGAGAGCGGCCCGAGGGACGGGGGCAGCCGTGGGGAAAGAAAAAAGGGAAGAGGCCAGGGGGAAGGGGATCGCGGGGCGACTCAGACGCCGGATCATCCATCCGACGCCGCGCCGCTGGACCGCTGGACCCAGGCCAGAAAGTTTCTCGATTATCTCGAAGCCAATGCGGGCGAATACGGGCAGGTGCCCCGATTCGAAATGGCCGCCGAGGCGCTGGGCGAAGAGGCCGAACCCGGCGAAGATTGGCCCGAAACGGACGACGAGGAAGACCTCTTCGGCGCCGCCTACGAGCAGGTGACCTATCGCGACAGCGCCGACGACGGCGTCGAAGGCGAGATGTTCGAAACCGGCGAGACGCCCACCGATTTCGAATTGGTCGGCGAGGCCGAACGGATTGTGCATCGACTGAACTTTTTGGTCACCATGGCGCAGTTGTGGAGGCTTTGCGCCACGGTTTCTTCGCCCGCCGACGCCGCCGACCGCGACGACGTGCTGGCCGGCTGGCTGGCGCAGGCGCTGGGCAATCAGCGGGAGCTTCGCGAGTTGCTCGACGCAGTGCATCGCCATCGCATTCCGCCGCCGCGCGGCACGCACGAGTCGTTGGTGGAATACGACCGCCGCCGCAGCATCAAAGAGACCCTGCTGGAAGAGATTATCGAGGCGTGCGTCGAAACGGGCGACGCCGCGAGGATGATTCGGGCTTCGATGGCGCGGCCTCCGGACGAAAAAAAAGGTTCGGCGAAAAACGACGCCGAGCCCTGGCAGGCCGCGGCGGAACGGGTGCTTGTGGCGGCGCTCCGCGGCGACGCTGCAAGGGTGCGCCGCGCCATGCCGGCCCTGCTGCGCTCGCTGGACGAGCAGCCGTTGTTGTACATGGCGCTCGGACGCGGCGGCAACCCGCATCGAATCGTCGCCTCGCGCAGCCTTCAGCGCATGTTGCGGCGGCTGATGAGCTATCTGCCGCGGCTCGGCATGTTGGTCGAAACCTGCCGCCTGTTGGAAACCACGCAGCGGATGGAGGTCGGGCATCCCGTCGGCCCCGGCGCAATCACCGAGTTCGACCGCGTGTTCGAGATCGGCTGCAAGGCCGTTATCCAGTGTCTGGTCGTTTCGTCGTCCGACTGGGGCAAAAAGGCGTCGAAACGATCGTCCGCCGAGGCTGCCCGGCCGCCGCATCCAACGCAAAACGACGCCGCGCCGTCCTATTCGCAGCGCGCCGACGAACAGTTGATCGACAGTCTCGAACAGGTCGTCGAAGTGCTGCTGCACTGTTGGCTGATGCACAGCCAAGGCGTGCGGCTTTCGGCGCTCGAAACGGTGGGCGAGCCGAATCGTTGGCAACGCCTGCGGCAGTTTATCGAGCGCTACGGCGGCGATTTGTTCACGCAGCGATTCATGAATTTGGGCAACCTTCGCGGCATCCTGCACCAGGGCGTCCGCGAGTATCTCATCAATCTGATCGAGGAGCCCGATCCCGACGCCGAATACCGGCTGCTAGGCGACTTGGACACAGCCATCGCAATGGACGAAGCCGCGCATTGGCTGGCCATCGCCATCGAAGCGGTCGTCGAAAACTACGGCGAGTACGTCGACTACAACAGCATCACGACCCAGTCGGATCGCGGCGATATGCTCTATACGCTGTTGGATTTTCTGCGATTGCGGGCAAGCTACGACCGGCTGGCCTGGAACCTTCGGCCCGTGGAGCTGGTCCATCAGGTGTTGGTGCGCCAGGGCCGCGAAGGGGCCGCCGCGATTTGGCGATGCGCCGTCGCCGAACGTACGTTGTCGATCGCCAAGGAAAACCTCCGGCGTTTCCAGCGGCTGTGCAAACAATACGGCATGCAACTGCCCAGCATCGCCGATCGGCTCGGCGAGCGGTTTGTGCGGCCGTTGGAGATCGATCGTCTTTGCGCGCTGCTGCGTCCGGCGATCGAAGAGATTCGCGAGGGTCGCCCGCCGGCGGCGCTCAAACAACTCGAAGAACACATCGCCCGATTCACCGCAGAGCCGGGCGGGGCCGGCTTCGAGCTGCCCGGCTGGCTCGAGGCGCTCGAACGCGAGTTGGACGACACGCAATGGGAGACGCCGCCGGAGGAAGAGATGCTGCCCGACCCGCTGGTCCGGCTGCCCCAGGTGCGACTTTCGCGGGCCGAAGTGCAGCGGCAGCTCCGGCAAACGCTCGACGAAGAAGATTGGTCGTTCGACGACGAGTGGTAGTGCCTTCTCGCGATCATAACAACCGCGGCCGTAGGCTGTGGTTTTATTGATGAAGAATAGCCGGGAGCTAACAGCTCCCGGAGCGTTGTCGCGAAAGTGCGAACTTTTCGAGCGCTATTCCGGGGGCTGTTAGCCCCCGGCTATTCTTGGATAGACTACGGCAGACTATCTGGCAGTTGCTACTGCGGCAGAAACTCTTGCACCACCGTGACCTCGCGAATCTGCCGGCTGTCCGGCTCGAACACGCGAATCTTCACCTGAATGCCGCGAAGCGGAACGGGGTAGGGCGGGGCGGTTAGATTCTCGGATTGATCGTCCACGATACCATTACCATCGTTTGCAGGATTGCCATCGCCGTTTTCGTCAATGGTTGGTTTCGTGTCTGTGTCAAAGCCGTCTAAAGCCCTACCCAGTGGCCCAGCTAATCCCGCCGCCCCGGCGGCTTCGTAATGGGTTGACCACGTATCATACGTGCCATTTATTCCGGCCTTTGGATGTCCAGTATGCCTCAGCGTGCGAGACTTCCACTTGTCTGTTAGATTTGCGGGGTCATCCCACGCTGGATTGTAGGCAATGTTTTCATGCCCAGCGTTAACGTAGCTATCTGATTGCGATTCCCACGCCTTCACATCGAACCCAATCACGTTGGTAAGAATCACGTCGTCGGCAACTCGCGGCCCATTGCCTTGATCGTTGTCGGCAAGCCGCTGTGTGGTGTCGTTGGTCCAGAAGTCAGTAGTCGGTGGGTCAGGTGGCGACACGGGTAACTTATTCAACGTCCACGCCGCATCGGAACATTCCCGCAACGTCGGCAATCGAAGCTGGCCCCAACGCCGAACATCGAACGGGAAAGTATTGGTCGGGTGCGCAAATCGGTTTTCCCGCATTGTCAGGTCGCCAAGCGTGTTTGCCCGTGGCACGCCTGCGACTAGCCGCATCGACACGTCATATCCCGCGTATGATGCCGCGGGAGGCAGAGCGGACGATGGCGACACCAATAGCACGCGGCGGTACAGCGTGCGCCCACGAACGAACCACGCAACCTCTGCCACTTCTGATTGGATTGTATCGGTATCGAACTTGCCCACAAACGGCTGGCCCGTGCTGCGGGTTGTGAACATCAAAATATCGTCGAAGTCGCCAACCGTCGTATCGTCAGGGCTTCCGGGCAAGTCGCTATTGACGGCTCTTGGGAGCGCCGCCGGATCGACGCCTACGGGCCCTTCGATGTACTCGAAATAGCCTTCGTTGTCGTCGGGTTTTCGGGGCGGGTTCATCGTGACGGTCACGCCGGCCAGGTCTTGCTGCAATCGCATTTGGGCCAGCCGCAGTTGCTCGGCCGATTCGAGCATCGCCCGCGACGCGGTGACGCTTTGCCCTACGGTGCCGAACATTTGCACCACGGCCCCCATTACCACCAAGGCCAGCGTGGTGGCCACGAGGATTTCGACCAGCGTGTAGCCGGTCGGGAAGGAGCTGATCGGGGACGGTCCCGATTTTCGCTTCAGCGAAAGCCGATTCATGTAGGCTGTTCCCTTCGTCGCACGCAAACTTTGCCCTGCCGGGGGTATTTCACACCGTTTGGCCCGCTTGCCTCCCCTAGATACATTCCACCCTGAAATGGGCATAAAGTCAACTGGATTCACAGGATTACGGATTTGGAGCTTTCTGCAACAGAAACTACTCCGGGCGGCTGAGCGCGGCGTACCCGACGCCGACCATCGCCAGCATTGCGGCGATGACCAGGAACATCGTAGGATAGGGGGGCAGCCCGGCCGGCTCGCTGTAATGCACCAGCAGCCCGGCCAACGGGGCGCCGATCAGTTGGCCCACGTCCCATGTGGCCAGCATCAGCACCATGGCCAGCCCGCGATGCTGCGGCGGAAACGCCAGGCTGCCGGCCGCGGCGACGGCGGGAAACAGAAGGGCGTGCGAAAAACCGAATCCGACGGCCGGCAGAAACAATTGCCACTCGGACCGGACCGGCAGAAACAGCAGCAGCGCCGCGACCATGCCGGCGGTGCCCAGCAGGATTATCGGGCGATTGCCGAACCGTTCGGCCCAGCGACGGGTGGAGATGCGCGTCAGAATGGCGGCGACGGCGTAGATGGTGAAAAAAACGCCGATGCGCGGGATGTGCAGTTGGGCGGCGAACGTGCGCAGGAACGTGTTGGGCAACCCGAGGCCGACGCCCATGCCCACGCCGACCATGAGCACCGCGCCGGGCAGATGCTGCCGCAAGAGGTTGCGCAGCGGCAGGTGCGAGGTGTGGTCGGGTCGCGACTCGGTTCGCGTGGCCAGCCACGCGAACGGCAGCGACGCCAGCGCCGTCAAGCCGGCGGCGACGAACATGCCCGACACCTGGCCGCCGTCGATTGCGACCGAGCCGAAAAGCCAATCGCCCAGCAGAGCGCCCGTTAAGGAGCCCAGAAATCCGGCGGTGCCCATGATGCCGACCATTTCGGCCATGCGTCGGGCGGGTGCGCGATGCGAGGCGAACGTTGTGGCGGCGCCCTGCATTCCGGCCAGGGCGCTGCTCAGCACGATTCGCCACCCGTAGACGGCGGCGCCCGTATGGCTTTCGACGGCCAAATGGGCGAAGCAGGCCACGGCGAACAAAAATGTCGAAGCGAGCCAAACCGCCTTGGTGCCGCGGCGGTCGATGGCCGAGCCCAGGGCCAACCGCACGACCAGACTGCCGACCATGCCGACGCCGACGATCCAGCCCAGATGAAACTCGGTTCCGCCCAGCAGCGTGATGAAGTCGGCGTAGCGATAGAGCAACGCGACGGCCACCATCATCAGCCAATTGGCCGTGTAGGCGAACCAGAACGCCGCGCCGTAAACCGGGCGCGGCGGAGGTTCGATGCGCGGCGCGATGCGGTGCGCTTCCGGCAAAGAATGCGGCGGGGCGGCAGTGGGAACGGCGGCGCGAATCATCGAGGCGGGATCAAGGCGTGAGCCAGTCTTCGAGACGGAGGTTTGGGATTTGCTGAAAGTCGGCGGTGTTGTGCGTTACAAGCGTCAGGTCGTGGACCAAAGCAACCGAGGCGATCATCAAATCGACGGGGCCAATCACTACGCCTTTCCGCAACAAATTAGCACGCTCGGCGCCGAATCGTTCCGCACAAACAACATCATACGTTAGGACCTGCAACTCACCGATCAGTTCTTGCTCAATCAATCTTAGCAGCGGGCGAGGGGACGGCCGACGATACGCCCAGGTGTAAAGTTCGCCCAAGACGATGCTGCAAATATGCAATCGACCGGAATGCTGAATGAAACGATGAGTCAGTCCCGCGGATCGCCGGAGATGCTCTGAGCATATGTTCGTATCGAGCAGGAAGCTCACGGAAGG
>CAYMQL010000049.1:7389-10580 GCA_964392255.1 uncultured Planctomycetaceae bacterium
GCTGGATTTGTTCCAGAATTCGGCCGTCTTCCTCCGTCCAATCCTCGGCTAAGGCGCCGGCCGAATTCCGAATGCCCTCGCCCCAAGGACGGGAAGGCACGGAGAACCGGACGACGACTTCGACTTCTTGGCCGTCGGCCACTCCGGCAGGCTCGCGAAGCTCGATGGTCTGGCCGTGGATTACGCCGTGCAGCACTTTGTCCATGGAAACGTCCTCCTTTCCCTACCCCATTCTACACACGCGCGGAGAACTGTGCTAGAATCCCAACGCGGATGCGGCGGCCGGTCGGCTATTGCGTATCAGGTAAGTAATGTCGTATTGAAATAGCCGGGAGCTAACAGCTCCCGGAGCGCGGCCGCCAATTTGTGCATATTCCGGGGGCTGTTAGCCCCCGGCTATTGCGACATGATTTATCTGAGGGCCAATCATGGTGAGGATATGTCGCAAACCGGCAAAACCCTGGTTACGGTGGCCACTTTCAATGAAATGGAGAATCTGCCTCGGCTGGTCGAGGAGATTTTCCGTTTCGCGCCGGACGTCGATGTCCTGGTGATCGACGACAACTCGCCCGACGGCACCGGCCGGTGGTGCGACGAACAGTCCCGCACCGATCCGCGCATCGCCTGTCTGCACCGGCCGGGCAAGTTGGGATTGGGCACCGCGACCATCGCCGGAATGAAATACGCCGTCGAGCATGGTTATCAGTTCGTGCTCAACATGGACGCCGACTTCAGCCACCAGCCGAAATATCTGCCGGCGATTCGGGCGTGCATGGACCCGCCGGACGGTCCGCCGGCCGACGTGGGGATCGGCTCGCGTTACACGGCCGGCGGGGGCGTCGAAGGCTGGCCGCTGCGGCGTCGGCTGATGAGCCGGGCCGTGAACCTTTACGCCCGATGGCTGCTCGGGCTGCGGCCGCGTGATTGCAGCGGGGCGTATCGCTGCTATCGCACAGAGACGTTGGCCCGATTGGATTTCGACGCCGTCCGCAGCCGCGGCTACTCGTTCCAGGAAGAGATTCTTTGGCGGCTGAAGCGCGCGGGGGCGCGATTCGCCGAAGCCCCGATCGTATTCATCGACCGGGAGCGCGGCGTCTCGAAGATCGACTCGGGCGAGGCTTTTTCGGCCTTGTGGATCATCTTTTCGCTGGGCATGCGCGGCTTGTTTGCGCGATGACGCGCGGCCGCGACTCAATCCAACGCCGGCGCAGCTTGCTCGCCGAGATAATTGCCGTAGGTCAACAGCAGAACCGCGGCCACCAGCACGGCCAGCGCCAGCCGCAAGGCCCAATGAGTGCGCGGGCGGCAAGGCTTCCACTCGTGGAACAGCAAGCCCAAGAGATTGCTGAACAGCACGAGCATGATCATGTGGATGGCCCAACTGCTGAAGCCGTATTCTTTTCCAAGCCGGACATGCCCGAGATTGTAGAAGAAAAACTGCCCGTACCAGAATGTGCCGGTCAGAAAGGCCAGAAGGTAATTCATGGCGAGGCCTCTGCCGGAAAGCCCTTCGCCCGCGCCGGCCAACTGGCCCAGCGAGCGATTTTTTCGGGCCAGATAGAAGCTGTAGGCGAAAGCGGTGAGAAAGGCCCCGGGATTGACGAACACGTAGGCGATGTTGCCTTGCCAGTGTCCGGCGCCGTGGGCGGCGGCGACGCTGATGATCGGCTTGGCCATGTCGTTGATCGCCATGCCGTAGACGGCCGAAAGCACTCCGGCCACCAGCGAGAGCGTCAGGCCTTTGAGCCAGGAGAACTCGCCGACGCCCTCTTCGGTTTCTTGGAGGTCGCGCTCTTTGAGTCGTCCCGCGCGGCCGCATAGCGCGATGCCCACCGCGCCGACGACCACTCCAGCCAAGACCCAGGCGCCGCCGGTTTTTTCGATGATTCCGCCCATCCGGCCTTCCAAGAGCGGACCGACGATGGTGCCCAGCACGCTCGAAATGCCCACGGCGATGGCGTAGGTCAACGAGAAACCGATGTAGCGGATCGAGATGTTGAAGGCTGTGCCGCCGACGCCGTAGGCAATGCCCATCAAGCAGCAATAGACCATCCGATCTTTCGGCGCGTCGCGCAAAACGTCCATCAAGTTGGGAATCGTTAGGATGGCGCCGAGAATCGGCCAGAGCAGCCAGCACCAGGCGGCTTGGGTCATCCAAAAGATTTCCCACGACCAGCGTCGAATGTACTTCTGCGGGGCGTAGCAGTTGGCGGCAAATATCGCGCCGATGGCGTGATTGAAAACTCCCAACAGCGGATTGACGGGAACGGGGGGCATGGCTGAATTAAAGATTGTTGATGGATGATTGTTGATTGGTCATCAACAATATTTTCGTGTACTGCGTGTCTCCGCAGCGCGGTCTTTCGGAATCACGGCAAGAGCTCGATCTCCTCGGTATATTCGCCGAGTTGCAGCGGATAGCGCCCGAACTCGCGGACCAGCTTGACGATAGAGTCGTACGTCGGGCCGGAGACGGAACTCGATACGGAGTGGTCCGACTGAAAAATGTATCCGCCGCCGCGTGCGGCGTTGAGCTTTCGCATCACCTCGCGGCGGATAGCTTCGCGGTCGCCGCTTTCCCACACTTGGATGTCGCTGTTGCCGCAGAAAGCCATCCGGTGGCCGTACTGCCGCCGCAGGTCGAGCACGTCCATGCCGGCTTTGACTTCCAGCGGGTTGTAGCCGTCGATGCCTGCGTCGATGTAGTCTTGGAAGATGGCCTTTACGTTGCCGCAGCCGTGGTAGATCACGTCGAGTCCTTGGCTGTGGGCGTATTCCACGATCGCCTTGACCCACGGCTTGTAGTGCTCTCGCCAATAATTTGGGTGCATGAACGTGCTGCGCTTGTAGGCCACGTCGCCCCAGATCACAAAACCGTCGAGCCAGGGCCGTGCGGCGTCGATCGAAGCCTTGGCGCATTCGAGATAGAACTGGCCCACGCGCCGCAGCACGGCCGCCATGCGTTCCGGCTCCAGGGCGATCCACGTCAGGTGGTTTTGCGGGCCGATCAGCCGCGTCATGCACTCGGAGCATTCGATCATGCTTCCGTAGGTCGGAATATCGGGCCACAGCGACTTCACCGTATCGATCCAAGGCGGCGAGTTGCGTTCGAAGCCGTCGCCCACGCCGGCAATCTGGTTGTCGCCGCCCGAGAAGAATCGCCGGCGGTCGGCCGGATCGTCGAACTCGGC
>CAYMQL010000050.1:0-10511 GCA_964392255.1 uncultured Planctomycetaceae bacterium
TAGGTTCTCGAAAGGGCGGCCGGAATGAATAGAAGGGCTCCCAAGGCCATGACCCACAGGCCCACCGATATCCCCGTAATGAAACCTGTTTTTTTGAGAATCAGGGACGATGGAAGCGCCATCACAAAATAGGATATATAGAAGGCGGCCGTAACGAAATACGCCTGATAATCGGTTAGTTCACAGGCTGTTCTGAGAAAGGGAATAAGTACGCCGTTCAGCCAGGTGACAAACCCGAAGATAAAGAAGAATACGCCGATTATCGTAATCGCAAATACATATTCTATCCTGCTGGAATGATCATAGTTCCTGGCATTCTCTGAACCCACCGTCATCTCGCTGACGAGATCATGTTTTCCGATATATTCTTTTTCGTGGTTCATATCATCTGGTAGTATTGACAATGTATTCAGCCAGATCATTCTGCACCTGGGGGTCTTTCTGAAAACCTCCGCCCAGGTGCTGCCAGTAGGCCTCAGCGTAATCAACTCCTGCCATTTTGCCGTAGTTGCGGTTTCCTTCTAGAACATAACCGAAGAAATCTTCCATCTTGAACATATGACGCATCAGCTCGATCTGCGAGCGATGACAACCTAGCATTTCTCTCTTGACATCGATAACAGAGGTGACGTCGACGAAGAAATGGGGCGGCGGAATCGTTGATCCAAGCGAGTCGGATAGTGTAAGTGGAGAACTATAATACAATAGCGGCGTTATTTCGACAGGCTTTTCCTTTACCGGTACGGTATTGAGAGAAGAGATCATTGCCGCTGCTTGCACAATCTGCGCTGTTGTGCGGTGGTCGGAATGATAATCCGTCGGCAGATGTGTAAATACGATTCCCGCATTGACCCTTCTTATGAGCGAGATCACTTTCAGCCGCATTTCCTTATCATCGAAAAGAAATCCGTCGATCCCTCCAAGGCTGTAGTATTCCGCGTCCAGAACCGCGGCTGCATTTTTGGCTTCCTCGGATCTTATCCTGGCGGTCTCTTCCAGGGTCGTATTGCATCCACCCAGATCGCCCCCGGTCGTGGTCGCAATCACAATGGAATACCCTTTGTCCTTCAGAAGTTTAAGAGTGCCCGCGTTCCATGCCTCGGCATCATCGGGATGGGCATTTATGGATAAAGCAACTTTATTGAAATGATGTTTCATACAAGACCCAAGGAATCAGGACGCAATGCAACGATTCAGCACATACAAAGCTGCCAGCGTTGCAAGTAAAATACACGTGATGACTCGGGGGTCGCTCATGCCGTGAATGCGGCCGCGAAGAAAGGCCAAGGGGTGATCCCAGCATACTTTCTCGACGTCTTCGGCCCTCGGCGCCGGCGTGCAAAGGCTGACCATGATATAGACCGCGATGCACAATCCGCACAACATCGGGCCGACCAACATGAACGGAATGCCGCAGCCGCATCGGGCGTCGGTCACCAATCCTTGAAAATCATCCGGTTGGCATCCGGTCAACATGCGGCCGACGCCGGGCATATCCAGGACAAAATACAAGATGCCCAGCGTGCAACCGATGGCGAATGTCGCCAGGGCGGCTTGATTGGTGCCGCGTTTCCAAAGGACGCCGAAGACGAACACCGTCGTAACCGCCGGCGCGAAAACCATCGGGATTTTGTTGATGGCCTCGAATATCGTGCCGAATTGATCGCCTTGCGTGGACCATGCCATGGCCAGAAGCATGATGACGCCGGTGGTGATGCGGCCGATCGTAACCACGCGGGTGTCCGCCATCGTGGGATGCATGCGTTGCACGATATCCACCGAAATCAACGTGGCGCAACTGTTCAGCGCGGCCGCCATGCAACTCATCAGCGCGGCGACCATGCCGGCGGCCAAAAGTCCCTTCAAACCCGTCGGCACAAGCAGGTTGACCATCTGCGCCAGCAAAAGGTTGTAATCCGGTTTCGTGAGAACGTCGCCAAGTTGAAAACACCCTTTCTGATACAATATCCAGCCCGCCACGCCGGGAAATACCATGAGGAAGACGGGCAACAGTTTGAGGAATCCGGCAAACAAGGCTCCGTTTTGTCCGTTGACGACGTTTTTCGCGCCCAGCACGCGCTGCACATGCGTTTGATCGGAGCACCAATACCAAATGCCGAGGATCGGATAACCGAGCAGCACGGCCAGCCAGGAATAAGGATTCAAATGGCCCGTGGATGGATTTTGTATCGGGTGCAACATGTTCAACTGGCCGGGCTTCATCGCGGCCTTGAACGTCGCAAGATCATGAACGCCGACCGAGGGCAAATAGCACATCGCCAACACGGTCACCATGATCGCGCTACCCAATAACAAGATCACTTGTATGGCTTCCGTCACCACGACGGCCTTCAGTCCGCCGAGCGCCGTGTAAGTCACCGTAAACAACGAAATGACGAGAATGGAAACGTACATATTGATGCCCAAGAAGCTCTCGAACAGCTTTGCGGCTGTGAACATACTGATGCCGATATGAATCAGCAGCGCGCCCAAAATGCTGATGACGGCCAAAATGGTTCGGGTGGAGGGGCCATAGCGTTTTTCGAGGAATTCCGGCAACGTGGTGATGCCCGTTCGGAGGTAAAACGGCGTGAAGACCAAGGCCAAGAGAATTAACGTAAGGCAAGCCATCCATTCGAAATTGCCGATGACCATGCCCTCGTTGGCGCCGCCGGCGGCCAGGCCGACGAGATGGATCGTCGAAATATTCGAGGCGAACACCGCCGCGCCGACCGTAACCCAGCGGAGCGATTTGCTCGCCAGGAAGTATTGCTCCGACGATGCGTTGCGCCGAAAGCCCGCCTTAATTCCGATTGCGGTGATGCCGACCAGATAAACGGCGATGACAGTCAGGTCGATGGCGTTGAGATGCATTCGTTGGATATCTCGCGTAATCGATGCGATCCGATTTCTACGGGTTGTAGAATACCCGCTCCATCATTGCCCAGCTTTTTTCACCCGGCAGCGGGATTTGCAGGGGATCGCAATCGCGGAGCCAGTCCTGATTGCGCGGCTCAGCGCCCAGTTTGGCCATGTCGCCGTCGTAATCGTCGCCGGTGTATTCGTAGTAGCCGAACTCGTACCACTTTCCCTCGATTTCATGCAGAAAGATGGAGAAGTTATGAATGTGATACTTTGCCAGCAAGTCGCGAACGCGGCAATTGTCGCCGGAATGCAGCCTCTTGTATTCTTCGATCTTTTCCGGTTTGATGCCGACGACCATGCCCACATATTTGACCGGTTTGCATGCCGGCTTATCGACCGGCTTTTCGGTCGAAGCGGTTGAGTGGTTCGTCGTCGCGCCGAGAACAAAACTTGCAGCAATTGCCACGATCATCGTTCCCCATGATAAAAAGTGTTTCATCGATCGATTCCCCGTTTATGCGTTGGGATATTCGTTACAAAGCAAATGGATCGGCGGCTCGTCTTCGTCGATAGTCGGGAATCGGCCGACCGGAGTGAAGAAATAGTTGTCCGTGTTGTCGTCATTCACGTCGGAGACCTCACCGACAAGCACGCGGCCGCCGCTGTTCTCGCCGTAAAACTGATGGGCCAAGCGGCGAGTCATGGTGATGCTCTCGCCCGGCGACAAAATGATGCTCGCTCCGGCCGGCACGGTGCGAACGACGCCGTCGGTCGAAACCGCGACGTCTTCGTCGGTCGGTCGCCCCGAGTCATCGACGCGGCGCACCTCGATCACGAGCCGCCCGCCGCCGCGATTGATGATGTCCTCCATCTTCGATTCATGAAAATGCCAGGGCGTAACTTGATTCGGTTCGACGATCATGATTTTTTCGGCATACGCCTTGCCGCCGTTTTTCAGGCTGACATGTCCGTTGCGAATGGTGAACAGGAGCAGTCCGATATGATGAAAATCGCCGCTGCCGAAGTCGGTCAAATCCCAGCCAAGCCCGCATCGGCGGATTTCATCGCCCTCGCGGCCGACCGATTTCCATTGTTCCGGCGTCCAGTAAGCGAATGGCGGCATGGCAAAACCATGTTTTGCAAAAAAAGCCTTCGCCTGGCGAATCAAATCGTTGATGTCCGATCGTTTCATGGTTCTTGCGATGCTCTATTTCAGTTGTCAAAGACTTGTTTCCGGATCGATTTCAGGAACGCAAGGCCCTCGGTCGCCAATTGCTCGGGGCTGTCGGCCATCTTGCGCCAAATACAGCATAGCGAGGCGATTTTGGGCATGTCCGCGTCGAACGATTCGATCGTCACGCAACCGTCGTAGCCGACGCGCTTCAGCCCCTCGAATATCTCCAGCCACGGCATCAAACCGGTTCCGGGAATGCCGCGGTTGTTCTCGCATGCGTGAACGTATCCGAGATTCGCGCCGCAGGCGTCGATCGCGTCGCCCAGATTGCTCTCTTCGCGAATCATGTGGAAGGTGTCAAGATGAACCTTGACGTTCGGCATCCCGACGTCGCGGATGAACTTCAGCGCGTCGCCGGCAACGTTGACGAAGTGCGACTCAAAACGATTGAGCGGCTCGATGCCTAAGATGAGATTAGGCGATTGCCGTATTGCATATTCAGCGACGGTGCGCATGGAATCGACGCCCCAATGCCATTCGTCCTCGGTGCGCATCCGGCCGGAAAGGTACCCCCAGCCGCAATAAATTGCGCCGCCGAAGACCTTCGCGCCCGCCTCGACCGAAAGATCAATGAGTTTCTTCGACAAATCGACCGCCGCCCGGCGCACGTTCGGATCGGGACTGATCGCGTTGCACTCCTTGGGCATTCCGAAGCCGGTGTTGATCGTCAGCCCAAGATCGGCGGCGGCCCGACGCACTTTGGCAGCCGGAAAACGATCGACGTCGAACGGAATGATCTCGACGGCATCGAAACCCATCGCCCGGCAACGGTCGAGCACCGGCAAATCATCTTCGACGAAGGTCTCTTTGAACAACAGCGAATGAATTCCAAAAATCATGGCATTCTCCCCATTGGCTGGCCGATCTTTCCCGGCTGCGGAAATCGCCGCTTGATCTTCCGCTCATGATAACGCATAATATGGTCATATAATCACCAATAATGTAGATACTTTCACCGTTCGTCGAGCCGAAGAGGCGATGCCGCCATGGCCAAAGCATTTCGCGTCGCCATCTTGTTGAATCCCGGCAGGTCGTACGACCGGGGGCTGCTGCGGGGGATTGCACGCTATGTCAACCTGCACGGCACTTGGGCGTCGCTTCGCCCGGCCGCGTTTTACGAACGGTTTTCAGAGCTGACCGCTCAAAACCTCGCCGCGATTCGCAATTGCCGCGTGCATGGAATCATTACGAACGACACGCCGGCGGCCAGAAGATTTACGGCCCTGGGCGTGCCGTTGGTCGTGGTTCGCGGCGACCGAATATTTCCCAATGCCATTCAAATCTGCGGCGACGATCAGGACATCGCCGTCATGGCCGCCGACCACTTACGAGGGCTGGGATTGCGGCAGTATGCGTTTGTCGGATTCGATCGCGCGGAGTGGTCGGTCGCGCGTGCCGTGGCGTTCCGCCGCCGCGTTGCCGAGTTCGGCTATTCCTTGCACGAACACATCATTCCGCTCAACCCGAAAGAAGCCGAAAAACGCCGGCATCGCACCCGTTTGGTCGAATGGCTGAAGAAACTGCCGCGGCCCGTCGGAATCATGGCCTGCAACGACGAGCTTGCGCTGACCATCAGCCAGTTATGCCATCTTCAGGGCATTCGTCTTCCCGACGAGGCGGCTCTGATCGGCGTGGACGACGACGAGCTGGTTTGCCAACTGAGCAATCCCCCGCTTTCAAGCGTGGCGTTCGCCACCGAGCAAGCCGGCTACGACGCAGCGGAACGTCTCGACCAAATGATGCGCGGTGTTAAGAAATGCCAAGGGGCCATTCAGGTGCGGGCAAGTCGCGTCGTCGCCCGGGTTTCGACCGATGTGTTTGCCATCGACGATCGCGAAGTCGTCAAAGCCCTGCGGTACATCGAACAGAACTCGCACCGGCTGGTCCGAGTCGCCGAGGTGGCCGAGGCGACGCTCTACTCGCAATGGACGCTGAATCAAAACTTCAAGCGGATACTCGGGCATTCGGTTCTCAAGGAAATCAATCAGCGTCGCGCCCGGCACATCGCCCGGCTGCTGACCGAGACCGATTTTCCGATCGAGCGGATCGCACGAAACCTCGGTTATGACAACCAGGCCCATCTCGCCCGGTATTTTCGCCGCGAGTTGGGCATTTCGCCGCGGGCTTATCGAAAATTACATCCGAGAACCGGCGGCGTTTAAACCCACGGGCCGGGGACTGGCTCATTTCTTGCCCTTTCAAAGGCAAAAATGTGCCTATCCCCTTCGCTGCCAAGGGGGACAGTCCCATTTTCGGGGACTGTCCCAATTTTCGTGTCAGCGAAAATGGGACTGTCCCCTTTGCCGTGGATTTCGCGGGCTGGGGATTACCTGACACAAAATTCCGTACAGTCCCCATTTTCGCCGTGAACCGCAAAAATTGGGACAGTCCCCTGTGAACGGTTCGCCCTTCCCCCCGTAATCTTCCCTGGGTATTATGACTGCGCTGTATTCCCACAAACGCAAGAGCAAAAACCGCCGTGGAATATTCATCCGACTTGAAGCGGAACTGATTCTCCCTTGCGGGGTTTACCACAGCGGCTATTGCGTCCCACCAACCCGCCGGCCATTGCCTGCACATTGGCATTGCAGCCGGACCCGCCTTGATGTGCATTGATTGCTAGGTGAACCCGATGATGAAAGCTATCTGTACGCTGACCCTTGTGCTGGTTTTCGGCGCCAACCAGGCATCTTCGCATGATGAGAGGAAGATGCCGCCGAAATCCCGAAATACGACCGCATCGACAGGCTACGAAGACGTCAACATCTATTTCGCACACGATTTTCAGAACGACACGCTGGGCAACTATCGGGACAAGGAATGGCGCTATGATTGGTACGGCAAGTCCGATTTGATCTATCCAGGCTGGTCCAACCACCGCACTGCCCGCATTTGCATCGACAAAAACGACGCCCGCAACAAAGTGATGCGTTGGAGTTACCCCAAGGGCGCATTAGGTCCCAACGAAGGCGGCGGCCAGTGGGAAGTCCGTTTCGCCCGTCCCTTCGACGACGTCTACTTCAGCTACAGGATCAAGTTCATGCCGGGTTTCAAATGGAACCTTGGCGGCAAAATTCCCGGCCTCGGAGGCGGATATCAATATGAATCCGAACGTCACGGCCGCAAAAGCCGTTTCGCTTTTACGGCTTCGCTGATGTTCAAACAAAAAGGAAATATCGTTTTCTACACCTACAATCCGGACCAAAAAGGCGAATACGGCGATTCGCTCGCTTGGAATTTCCAAATGCCGACCGGTCGATGGATCAATATCGCCATCCACGTTAAGTTGAACGACGTCGGCCGGGCCAACGGCGTGCTGGAAGGTTTTATCGACGGGAAGTTCATCAAGCGATTCGATGCGTTGAGGTTCCGCGACGCATCGACGGCCGACGCAGGCATCGATTTCATGAAGATTTACACCTTCTTCGGCGGCAACACCGAAGATTGGGCCACGCCAATCGATCAGTGGATCGAAGTCGACGACTTCGTGCTGTTCAATTTCAAGCCGGGAGCAAGCCCCAGGGACAAAGACGGCAAACTTCGAATTCCCATGCAATTGGGCCGCGCCAATCAATCAGGGGATCGAAGTCGATGACTTCCGTGCGTAACCGTTCGGGAACTGTCTCAATTTTCGCGGTTCACGGCGAAAATGGGACCGTCCCCCTTGGCGGCAAAGCGGACAGGCACATTGATGCCCTTGAAAGGGCGAAAGATGAGCCAGTCCCCGGTCGGTGAACCGTTGCCAAAGACGTTGACAAGGATTCCCGCTTGGCTACACTGAAAAATGGACCAATCGACGGGCGATATCGATATAGCCGGAAGTGGGAACAACTGCGATGCGTTTTGGAAAGCAGCCCGATGGCCCGATCTTCTTGATGGCGGCGGTTTTTCTGTTGACGGCCCTGTCCGCGGGCAACGTCTCGGGGCAATACCCTAAAAATCTCGCTTCACTGGTTGCGCTGGTCGATCCCAGCGTCGTGACGCTCACGATGAATAACGAATCCCAAGGGAGCGGGTTCGTCATCGATGCCAAGGGGATCATCGTGACCAATTATCATGTGATCGAGGGAGCGAAATGGGCCAATATTACATTTTCCGATAAGCGAATCGGGATGGTCGATGGTTTTATCGCCATCGATCCGTCCCGCGACCTCGCCTTGCTGCATATAACGATCGGCCGTCATCATCCGACGACCGGCATGAAACGTCCGAACCTGGACGACGACTCGTTCATCCCGCACGATTTACCGGGCCACAACCTACCGCCGGGAAGAATGCCCGATTTCGACGAAACTAATCCCGGCCATGGGAACCGACCGCCGTCGGGCAGGACCCCTCGGCGGATGCCCGGCGGGCATTTCACGGGAGACGCAACAAAACCCCCCGCTGTTGCATCCCCGCCGGAGATGAACAAAGAAATAACGCCCTTGCGATTGGCCGATAAATTGCCGGCGAAAGGCGACCGGGTTTTCGCTTTCGGTTCGCCGATGGGGCTGTCGGGATCGGTTTCCGACGGGATTGTCGCAGCGATTCGCTCGGGCAACGAGGTTTCGGAAACGCTTCTGAAGCTGCTGCAGAAGGATATTTATCAGAAAATACTCGGTTACACGCTCGACGCCCAGTGGATCCAAACGACGGCGCCCATTTCTCCCGGCAACAGCGGCGGCCCTTTGGTCAACACCCGAGGAGAAGTCGTCGGCATCAACACCTGGGTCTATGCCGTGGGCCAGAACCTGAACTTTTCGCTGTCGGCCTCGGATCTGAAACAATTTCTCGAAATGGCGGGCAAGAATGTCCAACCCTTGTCGAACCTGCCGGCGCCGCGTCCCGAACGCGAAGCGATGCTCCTCGGCAACGTGGAGAATTCCCTTGCATTTTGGGGACAACTCAACAAATACAGAAACGAGCTGAACGAAAATACCGCCGGCCTGAATAAGAAGCTCATGCTGATCGTTCCGCAGGATCCGCGCAATCCGGCCAAGGGGGCCAATGCCCGCAATAAACGCTGCTCGGTTGTTCTGGAACAACTGGCCAAGGCTTATTCGTCGTATGCCGACAACGTAAAATCGTTGAAAACGGAAGGAATCGACAAAGACCTTATCATTCTCAGCCTGATCGAAGGCGACACCACGCAACGGATGTCCGACGCCTATCAGCAGCTATCCAACGCCGCCCTAACCCAATCGCACGGCGATCAGTTTTGGGCGGACGTGGCTTTAAGTCGTCTAAAAAACACGGACAGAGATCTCCGCACAGCCCGCGACGTGCTTCGCGTGAAATTGAGCGAACGCTACCACAAGTCCTTCCCGTCGATGGCTGAAACCGTGCAATCCCCGGACGACGACAAGGGCGACGCCAAGTCGGCGGAGTCCGGCGATAAGGACGCCGGTTTTCGCTTTTGGACCGATCGAACCGGCCGATATCAAGTGCAAGCCAAATTCCTAGGACTAGAAGAGGGCAAGGCGAAGCTCGAAAAAACCGACGGCACGATTATTAACATCGATATCGCCAACCTCAGCGAGGCCGACCAACGATTCATCGGCCTCGATCCCTGATCCTCAATTTGCGCATCGCCGGCTTTGCATCCGAAAAATTCCTACCCGTCGACAATGATTGAGTATCAATCGAGGCGGCGCCGAGACGATGCTCTCTGGCGCTGGCAGGGCGAAAAAGTCATCGGCGACGGATCGGTCCGACGGGCTAAAAGTCGAACGCCTTGCGGCCCCCTACGCGCAGCCGTTTAGCAGCAGTTCGAGATAGCTGCGGCGCTCGCTGCCGGCGAGTCGAAGCTCGGTGGAAAGCGAGGTGATGCAGGCCCGGGCGGCGTCGAGGTCTTCGGGATCGACGAGCAATTCCAATTCGACGTACGAGCCGAGCTGTTCGACTTCGTCCAACGAACATTCGACGCAACGGCCGTGCCAAGTGACGTGGGCCTTGCGGCGCGATTTGCGCACTTCGCCGACGGGGGTGAAGCCGAGGGCCGCCAGCAGTCCGGCCCACGCCTGCGCGGTCTGCATGCCCGGCGGCAGCGGCAGATCGATTTCATGCCGGGTTTTGGTGGTGGAATCCACCTTCGGGCCTTTGTAGGTCAGCGAGTTGTGCGATCCTTTGCGGCGAATCCGCAGAGCCTCGTCGGTGTGGGCGAAGTCGCGGGCCGGATGGGCGAAGTAGGTGTCGACTTCGGCTTGGGCCGGCGAAATTGTGACCCCCAGCCCCTCGATCCGCGACTCCAACGCCGCCATGTCGCGTACGGGAAACTTCATCTCGACTTCGAAGTTCATGGCTTTTCTCCTATTGTCGTCGGGCTGTGCGGAAGCCGTCGCGTTTCAAGGGTGACAAGCGGCATTGGTCCCGACAAGTCTAGATTAGCAAGGCCGTCCTGTCGATTCTCTTTTTTCGCAGTGGTTTGCGG
>CAYMQL010000051.1:0-10434 GCA_964392255.1 uncultured Planctomycetaceae bacterium
TGCCGTATGCGTCGTCGCTCGATGCCGACGATGTGCAGCACTATGGACACGACGCGGCATAGCCTGCACTTCTCAATTTATTGACGGTCGGGTCAATCGTGTTGCAATAGCCGGGGGCTAACAGCCCCCGGAGCGAAGCCGTCAATCTTCGCACCTTCCGGGGGCTGTTAGCCCCCGGCTATCTTGATGCGACAATACTTTCCCGAGACGCAATAAACAAAATACGCGGGAGTCCTCCCCACAGATTGTTCACCTCTGCCGCCGCTACCGCCCCATTGCGAGGGCGACGTCTTCGAGACCCAGCCGCTTCATCTTCTTGTAAAGCGTCGTGCGGTTGATGCCCAACGTGTCGGCCGTGAGATTGCGGTTCCAGTTGTTGGTTTCGAGCGCCTCGCGGATGATCTGCCGCTCGGGCGATTCGAGGGCCTGTTTGAGCGAACGACCGGCGATCGGCTCGACGCTCACCCCGCCGGCCGCCGTGACCGCCGGGGGCAGGTCCTCGACGCCGATCACGCTTTCTTTGCCCAACAGCACCGCGCGCTCAATCACGTTTTGCAACTCGCGGACGTTGCCGGGCCAGCGATAGCGCTCCAGCGCAGCCAGGGCGTCGTCGGTGTAGCTGCGAACCTGCTTGCCCGAGTCTTCGCAAACCTGCTTCAAAAAGTGCTCCGCCAAAAGCGGAATGTCGGCGACTCGGTCGCGCAGCGGCGGCAACTCGATATTGATGACGTTGATCCGATAGAACAGGTCCTGACGGAATCGGCCTTCGGCCACCAGCCGGCCGAGGTCGTCGTTCGTGGCCAGAATCACGCGGGTATCGACATGGAATGTTTTTGTGCCGCCGACTTGCTCGAACTCGAGGTCCTGTAAAATGCGAAGCAGCTTGACCTGCATGGCGGGGCTGGCCGTGCTGATTTCGTCGAGGAAGATCGTGCCTTCGTCGGCAAGCATGAACTTGCCTCGTTTCTCGCCGACCGCGCCGGTGAACGCGCCGGCCGCGTGACCGAACAACTCGCTTTCCAGAAGCGTCTCGGGCAGCGCGCCGCAAGCGACCTCGACAAACGGCTTGTCGCGGCGGCCGCTGCGGCGATGGATGGCCCGGGCCACCATCGATTTGCCGGTGCCGCTCTCGCCGGTCACCAGCACCGTGGCTCGCGTGTCGGCCACAGCGTCGATCACGTCGAAGATTTTAAGCATGCGATGGTCATGGCCGACGATGTTTTCCAGTCCGAATCGCAAGTCGAGCTGGGCCTTGAGAGTCTTGTTCTCCTCGATCACTTTCTGCTGATTGAGCGCCCGCTGAATGGCCACCAGCAATTCTTCATCGATCAGGGGCTTCGTGAGGAAATCGAACGCGCCGAGTCGGATGGCCTCGATCGCGGCCTCGACGGTGCCGTAGCCGGTGATCATGATGACCGCCGTGGCCGGATGATTTTTGCGGCAGTAGGCCAACAGATCAAAACCATCGCCGTCGCCAAGCCGGATGTCGACCAGGGCGAGGTCGTAGTTTTTACGATCGACGGCCGCGACGCCCTCGGCCAAGCTGGCCGCAACGTCGGTCGCGTAGCCCTGCTCGCGGAGCCAATCGCCCATCGAGCTAAGAAGATGACGGTCGTCGTCGACCAACAGGATTGATCCGAGCGGTTTCATGATGTGCGTTCCTCGCCGTGCGGTCTGTTCCGAAAGCAACGATTTTTCCGGCCGATGCAATTCGAGGCGGAAAACCAGTGCTGTCGCCAAATATCTACGTCACGTGTGCGAGAAGTCAACGCGCGAATATGGGCGGGGCAGGAAAGGTGGATGGGGGAGGGCGGAAGAATAGAAACCAGAATAAGAATGAAAGCCGATGGGATTTTTTCCACCCTTCACCAGAAATCCAGACTTATTAGGACCTTCCTCGCTCCGCCTTCCGCCTTCCGCTTTTCCGCGATTCCCCCTCGACTTGGCCCGATTTCTTTGACTTATCCCGCTGAGTCGGGGGGGGTGATTTGTAGCATCAGGGGATTACATCCTGCCCGATGGTGGATTAGGATTGTGGTATAGTTGATCCGTTGGACGGGTATCCAACTCCACACTTTCCGGGAGATCGCGATGAGCATTCGATTGTTGATTTGCGATGACCACGAGGTCATTCGCACCGGTTTGGCCAGCCTGTTGGCCGGGACCGAAATTCAGATCATCGGTGAGGCGGCCAATGGCAAAGACGCCCTTCGATTGGCGCAGAAGGACAAACCGGACGTGATCCTTCTGGACATCCGCATGGAGGACGGCGACGGACTGGCGACGCTCGAGAAGCTGCGGGCGAAAGTTCCGGAGAGCAAAGTCGTGATGCTCTCGACCTACGACAACCCGACGTACATCGCCCGGGCGGTTGCTTTGGGTGCGGCCGATTACGTGCTGAAGGGCTCCTCGCGCGAGGACCTGATCGCCACGATCGCGGCGGCCGCGGCCGGCGAATCGCCCAGCCGCAGCGGCGAGTTGAAAAAAATCGCCAGCACGATGAAAGTCCGCCAGGCGATCGACGACGACGACGTGCCTTTGACCCAACGCGAGACCCAAGTGCTGCGGCACGTTGCATTGGGGTTGAGCAACAAGGAGATCGGCAAGTCGTTGGAAATCAGCGTCGAGACGGTCAAAGAACACGTCCAGAACATTCTACGCAAGATCACCGTCAGCGATCGCACCCAGGCCGCCGTTTGGGCGGTGCGGAAGGGCTTAGTGTAGAAACCTCTGGATCGTGGATTCGGCACGATTGTTGATTCGGCACAAGGGATTAGAACGCGGCCGCCCGCGCCGGCGATCTAATCTCGAGCCGCCGCTTTCTGCAATTTCGCTCGGGGATGGGCCCGCTCGTAAACTTTACGCAGCGTCGCGGTGCTGACATGGGTGTAGATTTGCGTGGTCACCAAACTTTTGTGGCCTAGCAATTCCTGGACGCTTCGGATGTCGGCGCCGCGGTCGAGCAGATGCGTGGCGAAGCTGTGCCGCAGCGAATGGGGCGTGGTGCGCCGGTCCAAGCCGGTTTGACGCAAGTATTTTTCCAACATACGCGCAACGCTGCGCGTGGTGAGCCGCCGCCCAAACCGGTTCACAAACACCGGCAAATCCGACGCAGCTTCGGCCCGAACGTGCAGGCCCCGCGCCGGCAGCCAGTGTTTCAGGGCGCGCATGGCATAAGAGCCGACCGGCGACAGACGCTCGCGGCGTCCCTTTCCGCGAACGCGGAGCACGCCGGCCTCGAAATCCAAATCGCTGTCGTTCAGTCCGACGACTTCGCTGACGCGCAGGCCGGCCGAATACATGGTTTCGAGAATCGCGCGATCGCGCAATCCGAGCGCGTTGTCGCCCGGCGGAGCGTCGAACAGCCGCCCGATGTCTTCGGCTGAAAGAAAATGCGGCAGCGAGCGGCCCTTGCGCGGATTGCGGAGCGGTTTGGCGGGATTTGTCTTCGCCCAGCCTTCGCGCTGGCCGAAACGAAAGAAACTGCGGAGCGAGGCAAGATGCCGCGCGATGGATGCTTTGGCATAGCCCGACTCATGGAGCGTCGCCACGTAACCGCGGAGATCGGCGACGGCGATGTCGCCCGGCGCGGGCAGCTTTCCCTTGTAAGACTCCGCCAGATATTGCACGAGCGCCGCCAGGTCTTCGCGATAACTCTTGACCGTATAGTCGGAAGCGTTTCGTTCGACGGCCAGGAACTTCAGGAAGCGGGCGACGGCGGTTTGCATGGGAAGCTGTTTTCAGTCGTCTGTTTTCAGTCGTCAGTCCCTCGCCACAAGGATGCACGGCATTGGCAACTGAGAACCGACAACTGACCACTGAGAACTGACAACTGAAAACCGTTGTCTTGCAACTCTTCAGCAATACTCGTCCATGTCGGACGGAAGCGGAACCTCGAATCGCGAGGCGCACACGAACTTGTGGCTGTCCTGGCGGATTTTCTGACTCAACACGGCGGCGTCGTACCAGGTGAAGCTCAACTCTGGATTCGAGGCGTAGCGGCCCAAAGTCCGCAGCGTTTCGGCCCGGCTTGCGTCGTCGTAGAGAAAGACGTATCGCTCGGCGCCCTTCACCAGTGCTAACACATTGATATCCTGACTCACAGCGGATGTCTCCTCACGCGGCCGACGTTGCCGTAGAGCCGGAAAACCACTCCGGCACGAATCCGTTCGCGTGCCCCTGATGTCTTATCGGACGATCTTCCGCCGCCTCGCCAGCCCGCGACTGGTTTCCCTGTCGTAGGGATTACGAAACTCTTTCCGGCCCCTCGTTCAAGTATTGCGATACGGCAAAAGGGCCCATGCGTCAGCGACTTCGGGCACGACAGCGAGAGAATTATCGGCAAACTCTGTGTGATTTCTCCAGTTTGCGAGGGCGGCTGCCCAAGGGTTAGGAATCCGAGTGGTCGGGGACCTAGACAAGGCGAAATCATACTGCAACAAGTAGGAAAGGCTGGACAGAACAATAAAGCCCGCATATTGCCTGTATTGCCAACCGGCACCGACGATTCGACCGCTTCCCAGTTTGCACCAAAGTTTGCACCAACTACTGGCAAACCATGCACGCTGGGGGCAATTGTGGACAAGATTACCACCAATGGCGGTTTCCGCAATGAAACCGATGCCGTTGCCGTAAGTGCTTATCCAGTCAAAAGAAAAGACCCGCTGACAACGCTGGTCAACGGGTCTTCGATGTGGGCGGCAAAGGACTCGAACCTTCGACTTCCACCGTGTGAGGATGGCGCTCTAACCAACTGAGCTAGCCGCCCGAAACGTCGCAAATTGTTGTCTGCAAGCTGGTTTTCGCACCAGCCTGCAGCACGCCTGGCTCCGGCGGGACAATCGCCCGGCTCAGACGACTTGCGATGCCTACTGTTCGGATTCTACCACAATCTCGCGACCCGCCAAGCCCCGGGGCGTCCCTATGGTCGGTGTGGGCGACCACGGCTTCGGCGGTTTGGACGCAGAGAAGCGGGGGGGGCGACGGTGGCGGATTTTTTGACTGTTGGGACGATGGCAGCCGGTCGCGGGCCGGGGACAGGCTCGTTTTTTTACCAAGTTGCGGGAGATTTCAACGAAAAAAGGGCGGCGAACGTGTCTTTTGGCCACATTCGCCGCCCGCAAAACGTTTCTAGTTCAACATGCGATTACGCGAATCGCCTTACTTGCGCCTCCAAGCGAAGACCAACAGGCCCATTGCCGCGCTGATCACCAAAACCAGGGTGCCAGGCTCCGGAATCACCGCCTGCACGCCAATGCCGCCATCGAGCTGGACCGTCCAGGTGTCGCCAGACTTCGAGACGGAACCGGCGTCGCCCGTCAAACCGGTAACGCGCTGCCAAACGAGGCCGTCGCCGGTTTGATCAGCCGTTCCGCTGTCGGCCACGCCGAACAACGTTTCGACGTCGTTCGCGGCGTAGTTCAGATCGGACTTGGCTGCGTTGTAGAGGGCCTTAGCTTCACCTTCGCTCATATCTTCATCCCACACCGAAACGTCGTCCAAGCTGGTGTCGACCCACTTGCTGCGGCTGGTGTTGCCGTTGTCGGCGCCAAGAGCGGTGAGCGTCCAGGGCGTGAACGTTTCGTTGGTGGTCATCGACTGCGTGACCGTCATGGTTTGCGCAACGCCGTCGAAATAAATAACGCCAGTGCTATTGGCGCTGCTCTCGAGATCGATGTTATAGGTGTAGATCAGTTGGTGCCACTGGCCATCTCGATATGCTTCGCTGCCGGCAGTCGTATTCATGATGAACGTGCTGCCGTCATTGGCGCGATAATAGTAACGCCACTTTCCGCGAGTGCCGTCAACGTTGCCGAAGGCCGAAATCGTGGTCGTGCTGCTCGTGCCGCCGTAACCGCGACCATGCACCCAAGCCGTGGCGGTCTGATCGTCAACCGTGTTGATCCAGACCGAAACCGTGCCAACCAATTGGCCGGCGCTGGGCAACATGCCAGTCGTGGGATCGACGCATTGATCAATGCCGTCCAGGTCGATGGCATTGCCAATCACGCCCGTCACGTAGGTTTCCGTGGTGCTTGTGCCGGACATGGTGCCGTCTGGGGCGCCGGAGATGTTGTTGGCCAGGGTGTCGTCCATTGTGTACTGGCTAATCAGTGCGGCTTGGCCCGAGGCCGCGACAAGCGCGACGACCGCCATCGCAGCAAGAATCACTTTAACTTTTTTCATAGGAGAACTCCTTGTGGTGCGCACAGTAGAACGATCGGGAACGCCCTTTTGTGCAAAGGTAGATGATGCAAACAAAACGAAAACACGGATAGCTGCCTACGAACGGGCCCCCGCAGCCAAACCAACTTAGAAACGAGGCACACAAAAACCGGCAAAAAAATGCCGTCAATAGAAAGAAACCGCTGCCTCTATATAAAACCAAAAGTTATCGAAAAGACCTGTCTAACAAGCAATCCTTAAAAAACGCGATGACCTCGTAGCTTAATGACGCCTGTGAATCCGCCCTCAAAGACAAATACACGATCTCTTGGCGAAGCCTTGCACTTTTATTTTGATGCTCTCTGCATTGTTGCCGAGACGCACCGAACGCCCGGCGTCTCGCAGACGGTCGAATCTATCTTGACAACGCCTGCACAAACACCCTCTTCTACTGATTCTTATTGATTGTTTTTTTTTGTCAACGAATTACCACAAACACATCGGTCGTTTTGCGCCCGAATTCGGTCCTTTTGCGTTTTCTTGTCAATAGAATATCGCAAATACGTCGTACAAATTTACCCCCTCTGGAGGATCCGCCATAAAAAGAATGGGAAAAACCCGCATTTTCGCTACAATCCGGAGCCATATTGCGTTCGCGATAATCGCAGATGGGCCCGAAAACCTTTTGCCCGACCTCAGCGAAAAAATCGTTGCAATAAACGTAGTCTTCCACTAAACTGAGAATTAGCTCGGGCCTCTTTTGCGCACTGCGCGCAGGGAACAGAACTGGCATTTATATTCTTCAATCAACGAGAGGCGGTCCGCACCATGAGCATCTCTATTTTCAACCGGATTCGTGCGCAACGTCTGTGGGCGGCAGCGGCCGCAACCCTTGTGGTTTTCTGCGGCGGTGCGGTTGCTTCGGCGGAATGGGTCCAGTGGACCGCCGCAAGCGGCGGAAACGGCCATTGGTATCAAGTCGTTCTGGCGCCCAATGTGGTTGGACCGGGCATGGGCATTTCATGGACCGACGCCAACGCCGCCGCTCAAGCCGATGGCAGCTATTTGGCTACGGTCACTTCTGCCGCTGAAAACGATTTCATCTTCGATCTGATCGACATCGCCACCCATCCCTCGTACTGGCAGGACCTCGGTTGGGGATATTTCGGGCCCTGGATCGGCGCGCAACAGAATCCGTTGCCCCCGACCTACGGACCATCTTACGCCAACACAAACTGGAGTTGGGTGACCGGCGAACCGTGGAGCTATACCAACTGGGGCAACGCCACGGGCAGCCGGAAGCAACCGAACGACGGCCACGCCACCACAGACGGAGGCGACGACGGCTTTGAAGAAGACAAAGTCCTGTACATCAAGTACGACACCATTGCCGAAACTTTCTGGTGCGACGTAGCGAACGTTGATCCGGCTCCGCCGATCGCTTCGGGCAAGGCCCCGATCGCGTACATCATGGAGCGGACCATACCCGAGCCGTCTACTTTCGCGCTGCTTGCAGCCGGCCTCGGCAGCCTGGCGGCATTTGCATGGCGTCGCCGTCGAGCGGGCGCATAATTTGCGGATTTCTTTGCTGTAACGATTTTGACTGGGCCGGCCGCGAGGCTGGCCCAGTGCTTTTTTACGGCCGTCCGCCTTGTCCTCAGCAGCATATCTCGGTTTACTGAGGACATGAACTATCGCGGCCGGCGTGCAACCATCATGGGACTGGGCCATTTCGGCGGTGGGACGGCCGCCGCGCGCTGGTTGGCTCAACAGGGCGCACAGGTCGCGATCACTGATCTGGCCGACAAAAACGCCCTGGCCGATTCCCTGGCCTTGCTGGCCGACGTCCCGATTGCTTCGATCCGCCTTGGAAGCCATCGCGAAGAAGACTTCCATCGCGCCGACCTCGTGGTGGTCAATCCGGCAGTTCGTCCGACCAGCCCTTGGCTGGCCGTCGCCCGACAATCCGGGGCCCGGCTCTGCACCGAAATCGAATTATTCATCGAAAACTGCCCGGCCCGGATCGTGGGCGTCACCGGCAGCAACGGCAAGTCGACGACCGCGGCGATGATCGCCTCGATTCTGGAAGCGGCCGGCCGCCGTTCGTTCTTAGGAGGCAACATCGGCGGCAGTTTGTTGGAGCGACTGCCCGAGATGACATGCAACGACTGGGCGGTACTCGAAATGAGCAGTTTTCAGCTTTGGCATTTTTCGCCGGAGGCGCGGATGCCGCGCGCGGCGGTTGTCACCGGCTGCACGCCGAATCATCTCGATTGGCACGGCAGCTTCGCCGAATACGCCGCCGCGAAGCAGCGCATCTTGACGGGCCAGAGCGGCGACGATTTCGCAGTGCTCAACACCTTCGATGCAGAGGCGGCCGCTTGGACGCCGCGGGTCCGCGCCCGGCTGGTCCCATTGCCGCCGCCGGACGATTTGCCGCCGCTGCCCGTGCCGGGCCGACACAATCGGCTGAATGCGGCGATGGCGGCCGCGGCGGCGACGGCGGTCGGCTGCGGGCCCGAGGCGATTCGCCGCGGTTTGGAACATTTTCACCCTTTGCCGCAGCGGCTCGAATGGATTGCAACGATTGACCATCGGCATATCTACAGCGATTCGACCTCGACCACGCCCGAATCGACCGTCGCCGCCCTGCAATCGCTCGATGCGCCGATCCGGCTTTTGGCCGGCGGAAAAAACAAGGGCAGCGATTTAAGACCGCTGGCCGGCGAGATTGCACTTTGCACACGCGGCGCGGCGTTTTTCGGAGAAGTTCGAGAAGAGCTTCGACGTCTGACCACAACCGCCGCAGCCGAACCGTTCGCCTGCACTGCCGTGGAAACCCTCGACGAAGCCCTGCAATGGTGCTGGTCGCAATCCGAGCCGGGCGACGCGATTCTTCTTTCGCCCGGCTGCGCCAGCACCGATCAGTTTCGCAATTTTCAACACCGCGGCCGCCGCTTCGTCGAGTTGGTCGACGGGCTGGCCAATCTTCGCAATCGCTAAAGTTTTTCAGAATCGCAGCGGATTGCCACGACGCCTATTGACAGAAAACGGAACCATGTTATAGAGGTGATGTGTCGTATGCTGCTTTCGAGTTGCGTACGTTCACACCCTGGGGTCAACGACGGTTTGGGCTTCCTTGTGGGAGGCCGATACGGCGCTGGGAGTCGTTGCCTCGGGGTTTTTTCTGCGCCGACGGTCCGGTATAATCGTTTTTTTAAGAACCATCGACGGCGCACGTGGAGAAACGTTTATGAAAGTCGCCCATTACGAACAGATCGAGGCCGCGCCGGTCGAAATGGATGGTGCCGTGCAATGCCGAATGCGTTGCCTGATCGGTCCCGACGATCAGGCTCCCAGCTTCTCGATGCGGCAGTTCGAGGTCGCGCCCGGCGGCCACACGCCCAAGCATACGCACCCTTACGAGCACGAGGTGTTCGTGCTCGAAGGCGAGGGCGTGGTTTTGGAAGGCGACCGCGAGCATGCGATCCGGCCCGGCTGTGCGGTCTATGTGCCGCCCAGCCAACTCCATCAGTTTCGCAACACGGGCAGCTCGGCATTGAAGTTTCTGTGCCTGATACCACATCCGATGCGCGGCGTTCGCGACCTTTGCACAGCCGCCTGCGGATGCGATGGGTAGTTATCAGCTATCAGCTATCAGTCGTCAGTTGTCAGTTATCAGTTGTCAGTTCCGCATGAGTGGCTCTCGATGAAAGAGGAAGCTTTTCAAAGACACGCCAAGAACTGAAAACTGATAACTGACAACTGACAACTGATAACTGCTTACGAAAGCCTTATTGGGAAGTTCTTCATGTCTTCCGACGCTGCCGAAATCGCCCGGTTGCGTGATGAAATCCGCCGCCACGACCGCAAATACTACGTCGAGGCCGCTACGGAAATCAGCGATCTCGAATACGACCGGCTCGTCGAACGGCTCAAAACGCTCGAATCGAAACATCCCGAACTGGTCGCGCCCGATAGCCCGACGCAGCGCATCGGCGACCAGCCCGTCGAAGGGCTCCGCCAGATTGACCATCGCGTGCCGATGCTCTCGATCGAAAACACCTACAGCCTCGAGGAGTTGAAAAAATACGGCCAACGGATCGAAAAACTCTTGCCCGGCGAATCGATCGAGTGGGTCGTGGAGCTGAAGGTGGACGGCGTGGCGGTCTCGCTGATTTACGAAAACGGCCTGCTCACCCGAGGCGTCACTCGGGGCAACGGACAAGTCGGCGACGACATCACTCACAACGTCCGCACCATCAAAGA
>CAYMQL010000052.1:0-10398 GCA_964392255.1 uncultured Planctomycetaceae bacterium
CGATGTGCAGCAGGAGGTGAAAAAAACCTTCTGGGACACGTGGCCCTTCTTCTTAATGCTCGTCGGCCTTCTCGGGCTCGAGTGGTATTTGCGGAAGCGGTGGGGGATGGTTTGAAGGGAAGGATGAAGGAGGAAGGAGGAAGGAGGAAGTGCGGGCAACAGTGGGCCGCATTTCCATTTAGTCCACTCGCTTCCGAGTCTCGTCCTCGAACAATCGTTTTGCAAGACCAGGGGTACGATTCCGCCGACTATCGCCGAAGTATTCCAAGTCTCGTACGATTCTGGCCGTGCCGTACGATACCGAAATCGCCGTGGGAAATGCAAAGGGAATCAGAAACAAGATCGCGATCGGCAGCCACATGAGCGATTCGGAGCGTTCGACTCCTTGGGGCATACAGTAGATATAAGCCGTCAAGAGGAGGACGTAAAGAATTTCCGAGCTTGGGATGCTGACGCATGCGGCAAGCAGCGGACGCTTGAGCAGTCGCTGAGCGGCGGCGCTTACGACAACCGTGACTACACTGAGAATCAAAACGTTGAAAATGAGACTTTCGAGCTTGCCGGCCTCGACGCCTGCGTACAGATAGACCGTCGCAATCGGGCCCGCGACGGCAATCAGGAGATTGACCAACAGTTTCACGATCAGGGGCTCCTTGGCACGACCTGGGCAACGCGAAGGCTGCATCCTATAACCGGATCGGCACACTCTCAATCGCCATCTTATAGGGCGACGGTCGGATGCAGATATAACGCCCGATTGTCAGACCGCACCGACAGAGGGTTACGGGCTTATCGACGTATAGGTTCCGAACCTTGCGCACTCGGCCCTCGCGCAACCATTGGCTGGGCCGGTTGCCCGCAGCGGGCTAGGAGATTGCCGATCATGTGCTGTTCGAGCGATGTGTCGCGCCCGCGGCCGATCCAGCCTTTCGTGGTCGGCTCGCCGCCGATCGGGTCTTCGACGCCCGTCAGCGAACTGTCGTAGCGGAACGTGGCGGCCCCGGCCGTCGAGTGGTCGGGGTGCAAATTGTCTTCCAGCTCTTTGAACACCTGCACGTCGACCAGATAGCCGCCCGGTGCGGGCGACACGCGGAACACCGCGCGGCGGCGCATCGACTGCAACGTGTTCTCCCACCGCTGCTGGGGATCGACCGTGTCGCGGCGCCATGGCTCGAAAACCGTCGGGCTGACCTCCGGCACGGTCGTCAAAATGCCCTCGGTCGCTACGTTGCCGGCCAATCGGACCGGCTCTTCGTGCTCGATGCGGAAATAGTCGTCCACGGTGTCGGCCACCCGCTCCCAGGCGCACTGCGGATCGGCGATCGGGATGAAGATCGGATTGGCGTGCATGGGCGCCACGGTTTCCAACGGCGCTGCGGGCACGGGCGTGCCGCAGGGCGCCGGCGCACAAGGCGATACGGCGACGTATTCGGGATCCAGGCTGCAACAGCCCGACAAGGACGCCGCGAACGTCGCTGCTAAAACAAAATTGCGCATGAGGCCTTTTGGCGAAACGGAATTTCCAATAGTATCGGCGCACATTCCGGGGGCTGTTAGCCCCCGGCTATGGGACACAAAATTTCTGACGGTTCATCGACAAGTTGCGTGCAAAAACAGGGGCCGGAGTGTCGCCGAAATGCCCCCGCGGGGCAATAGCAGATGCCCGGACACCATCGGAAACGATTTTGCGCGGCCGCCCTATTTTACCGCGTCAACGCCACGGGGCGGCGGAACGGCATCTTTTTACGCGCCGTGCCGTTGAGGCTCAGCAGCCGCTGGGCCTTGGCCAGGTCGTTCACCTTGATGACGGCCAGGGCGCCGCCTTTCTGCTTGCTGCCGTTAAGCGAGCAGTAGGCATAGTCGATGTTGAGGTGTTCGGCGGCGATCTTCTCGCATATTTTGCGAAATCCGCCCGACTGACTGGGAACTTCGACCAGAAGCACGTCGGTGGCATCGCAGGGGACGTTGATCTGATCCAAAACGCGCACGGCGGCGTCCACGTCGTCGGGCACGAAGCGGACGGTGCCCCGCGTGCCTGAATCCATGACCGCCAGGGCCTGAAACTCGACCTTGCCCTTGCTCAATGCCGCCAGCATGTCTGCAAGTCGTCCCGGCTTGTTGACCAACGAAACCGACAGTTGCTTGGCCGTTCGCATCGCGGAGATCCTTTCGTAGAAATGAAAGAAACGTTGCCAAAGCCCGTCAGAATGGGGGTCGGGGCGTTGCCGGACGCATTGCCGCAACGATAGAAAATCCTATCGCTCTGCGATAGGCAGGCGAGGATGCCTGTCCTTCTGAGGCGGATGCGCCAGTCCATGTTTCCCCGGCCCCTTCGGACCATCGAGAAGCCTCCAATGCAATCATAGCAGCACGGCCGAAGGCGTCAAACGGGGCGGCGAAATTATGGGGGCGAATACTGGACATTTTGCGAAGATTGCGCCGCCGCCTTTGGTTGCATTACTGTGGAGCAATACACCCATAGCGGGGTGGCCGTTTTGCCGCACAACGACATGATAAATCGCAGCGGGGGAACTTTTTGCGAGGTCCCGTCGTCTATTCTTGCGCCGGCCGATGCCGACCTTCGTTTGCCACCTACGCAAGGAGAATCGCCGATGCGCCGTTCCGTATTTTTGATCGCTGCCGTTGTGTTCCTATTGGCGCCCGGTTTGGCCTCGGCCCAGGGGTTGCTGATTGTCGACGACCCGAATCAGCAAGTCCGCCTGCCGCGTCCCCGCATCGTCTGGCCGCCGCATCCGCGACCCCATCCGATGCCGCCGCTGCCGGAAACAAGCTATCGGATCAAAGAGCTGAGCATCGACGCCCGGCTTGTCGATCAGGTGGCCCAGGTCCAGGTGTCGCAGACGTTTGTCAATACGGGCAGCCGGCCGATCGAGGCGTGCTTTGTGTTTCCGCTGCCCTACGACGGCGCGATCGACCGGATGACGCTCTTGGTCGACGGCAAAGAATATCCGGCCAAGTTGCTCGACGCCGAACAGGCGCGAAAGATGTACGAAGACATCGTGCGCCGCAACCGCGATCCGGCCCTGTTGGAATATCTGGGCGCGGGCCTGTTCCGCACCAGCGTGTTTCCCGTGCCGGTCGGGGCCAGTCGCACCGTCACGCTCAGCTACTCGCAGCTCTGCCGCAAACAGGAAGGGCTGACCGACTTCCTGTTCCCGCTGGGCACGGCGAAATACACCTCCGAGGCGGTCGAGAAGCTGCAAATCCGCGCGACTATCGAGAGCGGCGAGCCGATCAAGAACCTCTACAGCCCTTCGCACGCGGTCGAAATCAAGCGGCCCGACGATCGGCACGCCGTCGTAAACTTCAACAGCAAGAACGAAGTGCCCGGCGGCGATTTCCGGCTGTTCTACGACGTCGGCAAGGGCCGCCTGAGCGCCCGGGTGTTGAGCTATCGGCCCGATGCCGGCCAAGAAGGCTATTTTTTGCTCCTGGCCAGTCCCGAAATCAAGTCGGCCGTCGCCGAACGGCCCGAAAAAACGGTGATTTTCGTGATCGACCGTTCGGGCAGCATGGGCGGCGCGAAAATCGAGCAGGTCAAGGCGGCGTTGAAGCACGTGTTGAACAATCTCCGCGCCGGCGACCTGTTCAACATCGTCGCTTACGACGATCGCGTTGAGAGTTTTCGGCCCGAGTTGCAGCGGTTCGACGACGAGTCGCGAAATGCAGCGTTGGGCTTCGTCGAAGGGCTTTATGCCGGCGGCAGCACGAATATCGATGCCGCCCTCCGCACCGCGCTGGGGCAACTGCAAGACGCCGGTCGCCCAAGCTATGTGATCTTCCTGACCGACGGCTTGCCCACCGCCGGAGAAACCAACGAGATGAAGATCGTGGCCAACGCCAAGGCGTTGAACAAGCATCGTGCCCGGCTGTTTGCGTTCGGCGCAGGCTACGACGTCAACAGTCGGCTGTTGGACAAGCTGGTCCGCGAGAATTTCGGACAAAGCGAGTACGTCCGTCCGAACGAAGACATCGAAGACCGCGTCAGCCGGCTCTACCGCCGCATCGAATCGCCGGTGATGACCGGCGTGCGGCTGCAATTCGCATTCGACGGGCTGAAGCCCGAAGATGGCCCGCCGGTCAATCGGCTGTATCCTAAAGACGCGTTCGATTTATTCGCCGGCGAGCAGCTTGTGGTGGTCGAGCGCTACCGGAAAGCCGGCGCGGCGAAGGTGATCGTCGAAGGCGTCGTGGGCGGCAGCCGGCAGACGCTCGATTTTCCGGCCGAGTTGGTCGAAAAGAGCAACGACGAAGGGCTGGCGTTCGTCGAGAAACTTTGGGCCGTCCGCCGCACAGGCGAAATCCTCGACGAGCTGGACCTGCACGGCAAGAACGAGGAACTCGTGAAGGAACTGGTCGAACTGGCCACGCGGCACGGCATTTTGACGCCGTACACGTCGTTCATGGCCGACGACCGGGCCGACGTGCATGACATAGCGAGGAATGTGGTGCAGGCTGGGCGGCGTTTGGTTGAGTTGAACAAGTCTTCCGGGGCCGACGGTTTTGTCCAGCGCGACCTGAAGGCGGCCTATCAATATGCGGGCAAAGCGCCCGCGGCAGCCGCCGAGTCGCTGATCCAATTCGGCGCGGCGGCGCCCCGCGAGTCCGTGAAACTCGGATTTGCAATGGACGTTGAGAAGGAGGCCGCGGCCGCCCAGCAAAACGTCCGTCAGATCGGCGGCCGAACGTTCTTCCGCCGCGAAGGCCAATGGGTCGATTCGCAGGTGACCGAACCGCAGCAGCGGCAGGCCCGGCGGATTAAGCAGTTCAGCGACGAATATTTCGCGCTCGTACGCGCCCACGGCCGACCGTTCGCGCAGTATCTCGTTTTCGACGAGCCGGTGCTGGTCGCTTGGGAGCATGAGGCGTATCTGATCGAACCCTAGGGTTTTGCGGCCTTTGATTTAAGGATTGAGTGCCACTGGCTATGCCAGTGCTTTGCTTGGCCGTTCACGGGAAACCGGGCACTGGCATAGCCAGTGGCACCCAAATTATTGACCGTGACATAGCCCTAGGGTTTTGCAGCCTCGGGCTTAATCGACGTGACCCAAAGAAACGGACGCCCCGCGTCGTCGCAGCGGAGTTCGTACTTCATGCGAGCCTGGAATAAGATTTTGCGCAAGGCTTGGCTGTGTGTGGTGCGCGTTCGCGGCAGCGAAACCATCGCCTGCGCGGGATCGACGCCGTGCCGGGCCAGAATGCTGCGATCCAGAAGCACGGGGGCTTTGATTCGCTGTGCAATGGCGTCCAATGCCTTGGCCGCCGACACGTTCTGCACGTTGATGTTCAGAAACTCGAACAACGCCGGCAGCGTTTCGTGGGGCGACCCCTCGGGCGGCCAGCCGACGGGCCATACGTCGGAAGCGTCGGCCGCGTCGACCACACCGTACGACGCCCGGTCGCCGGACGGGCGCGGCTGCAAGCCGCGGCCCGACTGCCGCAACGCATAGGCTAACGCAAGGCCGCGAGAAAAACCGCTCAGATCATCGACAAGCTTCTCGTCGCCGAGCGATTGGATCGCGTCGGCGTTTAATTCCAGCGGCAGTGTTAGCTGCGAGGCGATTTTTGCGACGACCTCGCCGGGCGTCATGCCTGCGGTGTCGAAACCAACCGGCGCGGCCAGTTCGCTGCGGACGGCGGCCAGTTGCGACGCGGTCAGCCCGAACGCCGCACGTTTTTCGCGCGATTCAGGCGGACCGTTTTTCGCCAGATCGTCCAGCCACTGCGTCAACCGGCCCACGTCGCCGCGTCGAAAGCGCCGGCCGGGCAACTCGATCGCGTCGCGCCCGCGAACGACGCCGGTCACCACGTAAATGGGCCGCTCGGCCGTGCCCCGGGTTTCAATTCCCGGTTGGATGGATCCATCGGCGGCGGTCCGCAGCCGCACGTTGCGAATGCCGGCGCGAGCCAACGCCTGGGCCCAATCCTGAAAGGCCATCGCCGACCCGCGCGCATCGCCGACCAGCTCGAGTTCGACCGTGCCTTCGGCCCGGGCCAAGGCGGCAAGCGTCAAAACGTTCGCAAAAACAACCGTGCCGGCAAGTCGGAATAATTGGGCATCCATAACGCAAGTGTAGCACAGCGCGGCGAACGATTGCGACCCGGCAGGACAACATTTTCCGAATAGCCGAAGAGTGGGCGTTTTCGGAGTTCCGACGCCTTATTCTTGGCGCCACGTCGCAGGCAAAGGGGCCTCGAAGACGAGGCGTTCGCCGGTCGTCGGATGCGAAATCGCCAGTCGCCGGGCGTGCAGGGCGATGCCGGCCGGAAACGCCGCGCGGCTGCCGTACTTGCGATCGCCGACGATCGGATGGCCGTGGTGCGAAAGCTGCAAGCGAATTTGATGCTTGCGGCCGGTTTCTAATTCGACTTCGAGCCAGGTGTTTCGTCCGACGGTCTTCAACCGCTTGAACGAAAGCCGGGCCTCGCGCGCGCCGGGCAGCGTTCGGCCGACAATGTGCATGCGACGGTGCCGCTCGTCGTGGCCGAGCCAGTCGATCAACTCGCCGGACGCCGCCTTCATCTCGCCCTCGACCACGGCCCAATAGGTCTTTTCGACCGAGTGGGTGCGAAACTGCTCGGTCATTCGGGCGGCGGCTTTCGAGGTGCGGGCAATTAGCACAACGCCGGTCACCGGCGCGTCAAGGCGGCTCATCACGCCCAGATAAACGTTGCCCGGCTTCCGGTAGCGATCTTTGACGTACTGTTTGGCCAACGAAAGCAGCGTTGGCCGGTCGCCGGGCGTGCCCATCGTCGGCAGCCCGGCCGGCTTGTTCAGCACCAGCAAGTGGTTGTCTTCGTACAGAACTTCCAACGGCGGGGTATTCATCGGCGACGACTCATCGCGTACACTGGATTATTAAGCACGCCTTGCGCTACGAGTGAGAAACCATCGGTCATCGGCCGTTCCGCCCAAAGCAGAACGCAAGCAATTCACCAGTTTCCTCAAACGGAGTGTGAGGAGTACATTCCACCAGTGTAGCAAACGAACGCGGGGACGACGAGTTGCATGAGCGAGAAAGAACCACGTCCGAGGTTGATTTTAGCGAGTCGTTCGCCGCGGCGGCGCGAGTTGCTTGCAGCGGCGGGCTATGCGTTCGAGGTCGTAACGCCCTCGGACGCGGCCGAATGCGGCGTTTGCAGCGGACAGTCGCCCGCCCAACTGGTAGCCCGGCTGGCACGGCAAAAGGCCGCCGACGTGGCTCAGCGGATCGACCGCGGGCTGGTGATCGGCTGCGACACCGTGGCCGAGTGTCGCGGCCTGATCCTTGGCAAGCCGAACGATCGGGACCACGCCAGAACGATGCTCGAAACCCTCAGCGGTCGCGAGCACAGGGTTTTCAGCGGATTGTGTCTTTGGCCCGTGCCCGGCGGAGAGCCGGTCGTCCGCGTTGCGATGACGACGCTTTGCATGGACAAGCTGACGCCCGAGCAACTCGACGCCTATTTGGCCGGCGGTCAATGGGAAGGCAAGGCCGGCGCGTTCGGCTATCAGGACGGACTCGATTGGGTCCACATTGTCGAGGGCGGCGCGTCGAACGTCGTCGGGCTGCCGATGGAACTGCTGGCCGAGATGCTGGCCGGTAGTTGAAATTTGCACAACCGACTTCAACCGTTCAATAAAATATCACGCCGCCGCCGATGGGAAGCAGAGAGATCATGTCGGCGGTTGGTTGCAGCAACTAGTGTTTGTCAACCTTTGATTTTAGGGTTGAGTACCACTGGCTCTGCCAGTGCTTTGCTTGGCCGTCCGCTGGAAACCGGGCACTGGCATAGCCAGTGGCGCCCTAAATCTAAACTGTGATAAAACACTCGAGACAATATTCCATGTACGCGGAAATTATCGCCGTCGGCGACGAAATCATCAGCGGCCAGCTTCTGGACACCAATTCCCAATGGCTTAGCCAACGGCTCGAAGAGTTGGGCGTTCGCACGCTTTTCCACTCGACCGTCGGCGACGAGTTGGCGCCGTGCGTCGAGGTGTTTCGACGGGCGATCGACCGGGCCGACGTCGTGGTGGCCACCGGCGGACTAGGCCCCACGGCCGACGACCTGACGCGCGAGTCGCTGGCCGAGGCGACCGGCCGGCCCGTGCAACTCGATCCCGACGCCTTGGAGTCGATTCGGGCGATGTTCGCCCGGCGGGGGCGGCCCATGCCTGTGCAAAACGAGCGCCAGGCGATGTTTCCCTCGGGCAGCCGCGTCGTACATAATCCGCACGGCACCGCGCCGGGCATCAATCTGGAAGTGCCGCGCGAAGGCCGATCGCCCTGCCGCGTCTTTTGTTTGCCGGGCGTGCCGGCCGAGATGGTCGAAATGTGGCATGGAACGCTGGCGGCTTCGATCCGCGAATTTTGCGGCGGCGGCCGGGTGATTCGCCGCCGGCTGATCCATTGTTTTGGCGCCGGCGAAAGCCAGATCGAGTCGATGCTGCCCGACCTGGTGCGTCGCGGCCGTCAGCCCACCGTCGGCATTACGGCCGGCAAAGCGACCATCACGCTGCGCATCATGGCCGAGGGCCGCAGCGAGACGGAATGCGACGCGGCGATCGAACCCGTCGCCCAGACGATCCGCCAGTGCCTTGGCGATTTGATTTTCGGCGAAGGCGACGACCAGTTGCAGCACGCCGCGGTCCGACTGTTGCGCCGGCGCCAAAAAACGTTGGCCACGGCGGAGTGCGGATCGGCCGGGCTTGTGGCCGAGTGGTTTTCGAGCGTCGAAGACTCGGCCGACGCGTATCGCGGCGGGCTGGTGCTTTCGCAACCGGGCGACGAGTCGGCCGACGCGCTGGCCGCGCGTTGCCGAGAACAGTTCGGCGCAGATTTCGGACTGGCCGTTGGCACCGTGCTGTCCTCGCCCTTTGAACGAGGGGCCGGGGGTGAGGGCCCAGAGCAGGAAAGCGCGTCGCCCATCGCAACGCTTGCGCTCGCTTCCGCCGACGGCGTGCAGCAGAAGAACATCCCTTGCGGCATCCATCCGGCGCTGCGGCAAATCTATCTCGCCAAGCACGCGATGAACTTTGTCCGGCTCGCGCTCCAGGGCCTATAGCGTACGGCCTTGCGAATCCTCCTCGAACGCCTCTGGGGACTGTCCCATTTTCGTGTCAGCGAAAATGGGGCTGCCCCCTTTGCCGTGGCGATTGCCTTCTCATCGCGGGCAGTGATGAAGCTGCGATCGCTGCCGAGCGGCCGACTTCAGCAACGCATCGGCGCGGCGCAGCAGCGCATCGGCCGATTCTTCAGGGTCGCAGCGCATAGTGGTTTGATCGAAAGCGGCAAACTGCCCCTGACAATGCTGACACACCACCTTGCGACCAAGATACTCGACGCGAATCTGCAGCCGCCGCCCGCACGTCGGGCACTCCTGAACAAAATAGGTTGCGTTGGACATGACAGAACCTCCTGCCTACAGGCCGCCATTCCATTACCCGAACGTTGATTATCTCAATCGCACAGGTTCTGTCAATTACAGCGTTTCTGCGGGCGGCAACAAACGGAATATCGGGTAGCTGCGCAAAATGGGGCGGCTTGCACTCGGCGGACCGCAATCTGGGGCAGCCTGGCAATACAGGCGATTCTCGCCCCGATTAGGATCATTTCCATTTTGATCGGCGGGGAAGCCCAACTTCTACAGATTATACTTGGGTGGAGACGCACTTAACTTAACAAAGCCTATTATGCGTCGTAAAACAGCTTTTTTTGCCGCGGTTGCTTGGCTGGTCGCCGGATTGGCTTCGACGCCAGCGGACGAGCCGGCCGCAAAAAAATCCTATCCGCCGTTCTCGGAACTGCGCAAAGCGGTCCTCGGGCACTTCGAGGCGAAAGACGATTTTCAGACCAACGATCTGATCACGCGCGAGAACGTCGCGCCGTTATTGGCCAAACTGAAAAAGCAAGGTTTTCCGATCGCTGATGAAGAAGCGATTCTAAAACGGCTGCCCGCCCAAGGCGACTGGATCGTCGCACAGTGGAAAACGCCCGACGGCCGGGCATTTTTGCGGCGAACCAGCTCCTCGCCGCTTGCCTATGACCGTTTCGATCGACTCGGCGCCACGCCGCAGGGCCGAAAGGCCGTCGCGAACTTGCGGCACGGCTACTCGGGCACAAAGGTTGTCGAATACATGACGACCAAGGGGCTAGCCAAAGAGTTGGGCAAGCAGCTCTCGAACACCGCCACCGGCGACGAATTCAACACGCCGACCGGCCGCATCTACACGGTCCCGATGCTCTTGGATCGCCTGCAACAAAGCTACGACGCCGCCCTAAAGCCCGCGCCGGCGAAAGAAAAACGCTCGCGCTAGTGTAGTGCGTCAAAGTTATTTAAGGTTCATCCGACTAAAGCGTACCTGGATTCATGGAGCGCGTAGAGTTTGAGGAT
>CAYMQL010000053.1:0-8647 GCA_964392255.1 uncultured Planctomycetaceae bacterium
TGTCCATAACAGATGTTTACAGCAGTGGTGCAAGCACGCACCCTACGAATTTGGAACTCACAACACAGCGAGCATCGCCGCCAAGTCTTTCGGCTTGACGCCGCTTTGCTCGGCGGCGAGTTCGTCGATCTCGCGTTGCCGGTCTGTAAACGATTCGCCTTGAGCCGCTGCGGCGTGAGCCTGGCGGCTCAAGGCGGACAACCGGCGGTGACGCGCGTCGTCGGGGCGAAATTGACATAGGCCTAAATAGTCCAACATGCCCGGCGTTCCAAAACTTTTGCCGCCGCGGACGCTGTGCGAGCGGGCGACGAAATTCGCAACCGCACCGTTCAACAGGGCGCACAGATAGTGGGCCTCGTCGCTCGATGCAACGGCCACCAGCACACAGGTTTCTTGCGGCACAACCGGCCGAAGGCCAAGAACCGGGTCGTCGATCGGTTCGACCACCGCGGCGTTGATCCGCCGGTCCATCCGCCGCCAAACAACCTTCACCGGCGCGAGCGTGTAACCGCCGACGTCGTACATCGAATAGAACGGCCCACGGCTTTGATAGCGGCGATAGGCCGCGCGGTCGGCAAGCTGCCCGTGAAATTGCGACAGGTACGCGAACGTCTTGGGATAGCGGTTTTGCATGGCATCGAAATCGACGCCTTGGCGCGTCGCGGCGTCTTGGGCCAACAGCAAGTGGCACGACGGCGTTGCCCGATAACGCGCAATATCGGACCAGCGCAGCAGCGGATAGAGCAAGTCGGGCTCGATAGCGGTCTCGACGGTCGCTGTATTTTTTTTGCTCGTTTCGGCAAGATTCCGAACGCGCACGCCGTCGGAGTTGCGGTCTATAACGTGCAGCCAATAGACGCCGTTGGCCCCGCCGGTGCATGCCCCGAGATGGGCCGCATAGGCCGACGGCCCGACGAGGTTTTGCGAAACGGCGCGGAGCGAAGGCGAACAAGCCGCCCAGGGCGAGTTGACCCGTGCCGGATCGATCGGCGCGGCATCGAGTCGCTCGATCGCGAAACGCGCCCTCCAACCGTCGGCCTCCGGGGGCGGAAGCGCAGCGGGCAGCGCGTCGCGCAACAACCACCGGTAGTAAGGCACGGGATACTCGGTCGGCCGGCCCTTTTCTAAAAGCACGACGGCGGTCCAGTTCGACGCCCCGTCGAACGGCTGAAACCCGACCATGTCGTCGACGCGCAGAACGCCGAGCTGCGGGCCGTCGTCCCCGATGCGAAACCGCCGAAAACCGTCGCCGGCCCCTTTGGTTTGAAAGAGCGTCTGCGTGACGACGAAACCCAGCTTGCCGCCGGCGCTCAAATACGCATCCGCGGCGCGGTAGAGCATGAGCATCGAGAGGTCTTTCTTTCCGCCGCCGTGCCGAGCCGCCGCCGCGCTGAGCGTGAACAAGCCGTAGCGCTCCCAAAGCGGTTTCGTCGCTTGCCGATACTCGGCCGGCAGATTGTCCCAGACGATCCACGGCGGGTTGCCGGCGACAAAATCCATCGGGCCGGCCGTAAGCGGCCGCGGCAACGCGACCCCGGAGTCCGGGCCCGTCAAAATCGAATCGCAAAGGTAGACCGGAATGTCGATCGACTCGACGCTCTCCAACAAATCGCCGATCGCCATCAGATAGTTGACCCGCGCGGCCATGACCGCGATGGGATTCACGTCGAGCCCGACGACGTTGCTCAGAATCATCCGGCTTAGCTCCCAGTCGTCGAAGCCGCACGTTGCATGATGTCGCTGATGCCAGCCACGAATACGGTCGATCGCCATTAGCAAAAACGTGCCGGAACCGCAGGCCGGATCGAGAATTCGCCGCGCCGGATCGCCGTCGTAGCCGAGTTCCGTCAGTACGTGGTCGGCCAACCAGTCGGGCGTGTAGTATTCGCCCAGTTCGTGCCGCACGCCCTTTGGCAACAGGCGTTCGTAAAGGCATTTCAATAGGTCGGGGCTGCGCCGCTCGACGTGCCGGTCGAACGCGGGCGCATAGCCCTGCAACTGCGACGCCATCGCACGAAGCGGTCGGGCAATCGGCCCGCTCCAGGCCGCGGCCGGCCACGCAAACAGGCCGGCTTCCGGATCGCTGCGGCCGTGCATTTTGCGAAAAACGCCGCCGTCGTCCAGATTTTCGAACTCGCGCAGAAGCCCGGCGTCGTCGGCTGCCGCCAGCCGCACTGACGGTCGCGGACGGCGGCCGGCCGCGGCGACAATATCCGCCGCCAGCATTTGCAAAAGCACGCCCAAGTACGTGTGGACCGCGAAAAGCAACTCGGCAACCTGGAGCCCGCGCCGCTCAATGCCGTAAAAATCGCCGATCGCGGCCCGCTTCGGCGCCGGCTCAGACAAGTTTCGGCCGCACGCCTGACCGAAGACGGATTTCCAATCGGAGAACGCCGCCTGTACCGCGGGATGCGAGTCGGCGGCAATCGCTTCGTACAGCGCTGGCACGCTTTGTCGGGCCAACGCCGAACGCGCGCCGAAATCATCGGCAAGCGATTCGGGCGTAAACGGTCGAAAACAATGGTCAGTCACGGCGGCCAGTATAAACGCTCGGCAGCCCGTAAAACAGACAAGGGGAAGGACGCCGACGCGGGCCGTCCTTCCCCTCGATGGGTTCAATCTGCGGCTCAACTGGGTTGCGCCGCACTAAAATCGTTTATTTGTTTTCTGATGTTGGCTCGCTTTCCTTTTTCTCCTCGGTTACGGGCAAGTCGGTCTTCGGTTCTTCCTTTTCGGGCTCCACAACTTTGGGTTCTTCCGCCTTAGGCTCTTCGGCCTTCGGCTCTTCGGCTGCGGGTTCTTCCTTCACGGGTTCTTCCGCCTTAGGCTCTTCGGCCTTAGGGGTTTCGGTCTTTGCTGCGTCCGTCTTTGCGGGCGCGGTCTCGGGCGCTGGCGGCGAAGGGGCCGGCGGCGACTTCGGTTTCGGGCAACCCAGGGTGAAAAACAGACCCAGGCCAACAACCATCGTCAACACTACGAGCTTTTTCATGGGTTCACCTTTCTTGAAGCGTGAGGGTGATCGACGATCTGCGGCAAACGTCGCTGCAATCGCCGCCTAACACAATACGAATCACGGGCTGCCGAGGTTGGGTTGGATCGTCGCGGGGAGCCTAGACGATAAATTGCTCCAAATCAGCTTGCACCACACGCATTTCTTGGATTGCGATTCATCGTAGGCTCAGCAATTATTCCACACGTCGTGCATAAGGAAAGGAATTCCACTCGACAGCGGCCGCATTTTTTTGCTCGACAAGGGAATAACCTCGCCAGCCGTTGTCTTTTATTATAGGGAGGTTCTGAACGTCGGCAAAACCGACTTTGAAGCGGCTCGCAGAACAGAGAATATAGGCAACCCAGGGGTTTTGTGTTGTAGTCCGGAAATTGAAGCCGCCGCATATTCGCCCAGACGAGAGACCTAATGAAACAAGATTGCCGCAATATTGGCAAATTGGGGCATTTGCGTGCCGCCAAGGGGGAAAGTCCCATTTTCACGCCGCCGTTTTCGTGGTGAAACTCGAAAATTGGGACAGTCCCCGATGAACGGTTGCCGGAGATCGGCAGAGTTCCCTTAAATCCGTTTAACGCTACAGGCCGAAGACTGTAGTAGCGGCGTCGACTCTGTCTGCCGCACGATCGAGACAAGGGGGAAAGCATGAAACGGATTGCCACCTGCACGGCTTTGTTCCTGGCGTTGATGTCGGCTTCGGTGCGCGCCGAGAGGCCGACCACCGGCCTGGGGCTCGACTCGGTCGTTTCGCCCGGCGAACTAAAGGCCACGCCCGAGATGTGGTTCTACGATCAAGCCATGCGGAACTACAAGGATCCGCAGATGATGGTTCGGGCCAAAGCCGATTTCCGCGCAAAACAGCGAGAGCGGCGGCTCGAATCGATGAAATGGTACGGGCTGTCGAACATCCGGCCCAGGGCCGGCAGCGATCCGTTCCACAGCGATTATTCGCCCGGCTGGGTCGCGAATTCCGGCTACTATCCGTGGCGTTGGAACGGCGTAGCGCAGCCGTAGCGGTCTGAGCCACTCAAAGTGTCGAGGGGACTGTCCCAATTTTCGTGGTTCACCGCGAAAATGGCGCTGTCCCCCTTGGCGGCGCGACTGTCTCGCCCGCAACTCTCCGTGCCGAATAGACGGCGAACTCGTTCGCCGCGTTTTCACGGCATAATGGCCAAGCCTTGACGGCGGAGAAGTCCGTCTGTTTTGGCCGTTTTCTAGCCTGTGGGGTATGCGAATATCCGCGCCGCACCCCCTCAACAGGATGGATTTCAACATTTCCGTTGGGATGAGATGCAAAATGCTTGACGATTTTGCAGCGTCCTGTTATTCTGAGCCTAACGGTAATTATGAGGGGTGCCGGTCGTCGGCGTCCTGGGTATTTTTGGCGGCATTTCACGAGGCAGCGGTTTTTTTGCCCATCGGGCACGTTGGAAGGAGGCAGCAGTGTATCGCACTGCATCCGTTAATTTTTGCGCCTTCCGTTCTTGGGCTCGGGTTCTAGCCGTTGCCTCTCTGTTGCTCTTTGTCTCTTGGCGGTTGTTGAGCGCCGCACCCTCTGATTTCCGCCTTTCGTTCAATGGCGTTTTCTTGGTGTTCATAGCGGCGGTAGCGTCGCTTTCGGCATATCTCGGTTTGGGGCGTTGCTGTGTCGACAATGCGCTCGGTGCGCCGTCGTTCGGCGGGCCGAGTTTTTGAAGCGTCTTTTTTACTTATTTCCATCCTGTGAGGCAGCGATCAACAAGGGTCTATCGACCTGGGGAGGTAGTCATGGCTTATGCTCTGCGCGGAGCGTTGGCGTGCGTTGTGCTGGCGGCATTCTGCTTCGGCTCCGTCGGTTCGGCGGAAGTCATCAACTGGAACGATAATCCGACGCCGGTTACAATCGCCGAAGTCAACGAGGCCGGCGGGTTGCTCGTCGGCGACAAGCTCTTCAGCAACTTCGTCGTCATGACCTCGGGCACCTCGATCGTCAAGCCCAACTACGACACCATCACGCTTGCCGGCTTCCTCTCGGGTGCCGACTACGGATTGAGGTTTCAATCGCTTTGGTATGCCGCAGCGGGCCAATGGGTCGACACCGCGCTGGTTTTCGACGTCGCGGTTCTTGAAGATTCCGGCATGTTGATTTCTGACAACGAACTGCGGATGCCGGGCAGCAGCACGGTTTACGCCGACGTTTACGCCCGGGTCGGCATTACCGAAAGCATCCTCCAATTGTCGCCTTCCGGCGTCGAGGGCGGTCTGCTTGCGAGCGAGCGCGTTTACGACACCTTGAACGAAAAGGTGCTCTTCGACCACGCCGAGTTCGCCGGGGTTAGTTCCATCCGCGTCGTCAAAGACATTTCCGTCATCGGCGGCCTCACCGGTGCCGGGGCCGAACTGAGCTACTTCACGCAGACCTTCAGCCAAACGGCGATTCCCGAGCCGCAGACGATCGTGCTGCTGCTGTGTGGGCTGCCGGGTTTGGCCCTGATGGCATGGCGGCGCTATCGCCGCTAGGCTTTGTCGGAAAAGTTCAATCGTCTTGGTTCAGCGTGAAATCGAAACGTCGATTGGCAGGTCAGGATCGTTTAAGTGTTGTAGTTGTTTGGTAGTGCTTGGATTTTTCGCGTTGGTGTTGTAAGCGAGGGAGGTGGGCGGCAGCGTGGTCTCCGCCCGAACCTCGCTCACAACTCCTGGGTCGGCGCTCGGATTCCGTCCCCGCAGAACCCTAGCCTCCGCCCAGGTCGCTCGTCATCGTAGCGTCCTTCGTTCAATCAGGCAATTGTCCGAAATCGGGCCGCCTCGCGTTGCTCTTTTCTAGGCTCACGCGCCTTGGCCAGCTTGCAATCGCGGGCGGCGAATTTTTCCGACTCGCGGCCCGCCAGCTTGTCCGCCGGCGCAGCCGATCGCACTGTGCAAGCAAACGTTGTTGTAGTGTTCGACGTAGCGGCCCACGATGCGAATCGCGTCTGCCAGCGAGATCGGCGTGCCGGGGCGGATACACTCGCCCTTGATGCTGCCGTGGAACCGTTCCAAATTGCCGTTGCCCTGCGGATAGTACGGGCGGGTGAGTGCATTCCGTTCAATTGCTGTCCAAGCCCGACTCAACACTTTTTCAGTTCGTTTTTCATGGGGGGATGATGCCAAAGTGCGGTTATGCCTAAAACCCAATTCCCATCGCCTTCAGCTTTCGAAACAGCGTGCTGGGGTTGATGCCTAACTGGCGGGCGGCGGCCCTGCGGTTGCCGTTGTGACGTTGCAGGGCATTTGCGATTAAAAATCGCTCCATGGCTTCGAGCGTCATCCCCGCGATCTCCGGGGTGACCGTTTCGCCATGCCCTCGAAGCTGCGGCGGAAGGTGACCCATTTCGATCATTGCGCCCCGGCACAGTACAAAGGCGTGTTCAATGATGTTTTCCAACTCGCGGACGTTGCCGGGATAGTCGTGATTCATCAATCGCGCAAGCACTTCGTCCGAAACGCCGGCCACGTCCTTGCCTTGCAGTCGATTGAACTTGGCGATGAAGTGTTCGATCAACAGCGGAATGTCTTCACGCCGGTCGCGAAGGCTCGGCAGCGCCAGCCGGATGACGTGAATGCGATAGAAAAGGTCTTCGCGGAAAACGCCCTTGCGCACGAGTTTATTCAGGTCTTTGTTCGTTGCGGCAATCAGCCGCAGGTCGGTTTTGATCGGTTCGACCGAGCCGAGCGGCTCATACGTTCGCTCCTGCAAGACGCGGAGCAGTCGGACCTGCATGGCCGGCGAAACGTCGCCAATCTCGTCCAACAACAGCGTGCCGCCGTCGGCCACGGCAAACCGGCCCGGCTTGTCCTGCCGGGCGTCGGTGAACGCGCCGGCTTTGTGGCCGAACAACTCCGATTCCAGAAGCGCGTCGGGCAGCGCCCCGCAATTCAAAGCGACGAATCGTTTCTCGCGACGCCGCGAAAGATTGTGGATTGCCTTCGCAAAAAGCTCCTTGCCCGTGCCGCTGGCCCCTTCGATCAACACGGTGCTGTCGCTTTCGGCGATTTGGGGCAAAATCTGGAACACCTGCCGCATGGCCGCGCTGCGGCCCACGATTTCCGCGAAGCTGCACTCGGCCTCCAGTTCCTTGCGGAGGTCTTCGGCCAGCCGAAGATCGCGAAATGTCTCGACGCCGCCGATCGTCTTTCCGTTTTCGTCTTTGAAAGCCGCCGTCGAAACACTGATAGGAAGCCGGTTTCCCTTGGCGTCGAGGATGTAGATTGCCTGATTGACCACGGGCCTGCCGGTGGTCAAGGTCTTCCGCAAAGCGCAGGCCGTCTCGCAGATGCTTGCCCGAAAAACCTCGCAACACGGCTTGCCGATCGCTTCCTTGCGTTTCACCCCGGTGATTCGCTCGGCCGCACGGTTGAACGACGTAATCCGCCAGTTCTGATCGACGGTGAACACACCATCATTGATCGAATCAAGAATGATGGCGTGGGTATCGTGGGATCGATTACTGGAAGGGGGCATGGATTTGCAGAAAGTTTGGGCGGAATAATCGCCGCAAAAGACCTATTGTATCAGATTCGCGCCCTGGAGAAAGACTGCCTTCAGAAGTCGTTGGGACGTGAATTGCCCCCTTGCACGACGTTGTATAATTGGATGCGGTGTGAAAACCTCTATCCTCGGGAGCCAAGCTATGCCTCAAGAAGCCGGTGCAATAGACAAGCGGAGCGGATTCATCACCCGAAGTCGATGGAATCCCTATCTGGTTGGCGTTGGGATCGGATTGTTGAGTTGGGCGGTGTTCGCCGTCGTCAACGCCCCGATCGGAGTGACTACCGCCCTGTCGCAGTGGTCGGGATTGGCGGCTGAGCCGGTCATGGGCGTCGAGGGAATTCGGGCGAACCCCTACTGGGCCAAAAACCTGCCAAAGTGGAACTACGGAACATTTTTTCTCGTCGGAACTTTCTTCGGCGCGCTGGTCGGGGCTTGGTTGAGTCGAGATTTTCGGCTTGAGGCGGTCCCCGCAGTCTGGCGAGAGCGGTTCGGCGGTTCACCCGCCAAACGTTTCGCGGTCGCCTTTCTGGGTGGAATCCTGGCCATGTACGGCGCTCGCATGGCCGGTGGCTGCACAAGCGGCAACGGGCTGAGCGGTTCCATGCAACTGGCCGTAAGCGGTTGGACATTCTTTATGACAATGTTCATCACCGGACTGGCGACCGCGTGGCTGATGTTCGGCCGCAAGTGTCCTTTGTGCCAATCGAGTTCCCCCGATTCGAGAAAGGAGCATGAATAATGACCCTTCCCGTCACCGGCAATGCAAGTCTGGTTCTGGCCGTCGTCTTCGGATTCATCTTCGGCCTGCTGCTTCAACGCGGCCGAGTCGCCAACTACAACGTAATCGTCAACCAGTTCCGTCTAAAGGACTTCACCGTCCTGAAAGTCATGTTCACCGCCATCGTCGTCGGAGGCATCGGCGTATTGGCATTGCATCAGATGGGCTATGCCGCCTATCACATCAAGCCGGCGAACATGCTGGGAGTGATCCTCGGCGCCGGCATTTTCGGCGTCGGCATGGTTACTTATGGTTATTGTCCCGGCACGGGCGTTGCGGCCGTGGCCACCGGCAGCGTTCACGCCCTGGTCGGTTTCGCGGGAATGCTCGTCGGCGGAATACTGTATGCGCT
>CAYMQL010000053.1:8657-10112 GCA_964392255.1 uncultured Planctomycetaceae bacterium
AACATATTCTCAATGTAGCGGCATTCGGAAAAGTGCGGTTGCCCGATGTCACGGGTGTTCCCGATTGGATTTGGTTTGTTGTCTTGGCCGCCATAGCCGTTATCGTTTTTTACGCCATTGAACGTTTGACGCCGGAAACATAGACTTGTGCGGGCGCTAAAACGTCAATGATGTTCTCAAGCATATTGCAAGTAGTGAAAATATCGCTTGGCGAAAGACAGACGCATCCGCCTTTCCACGCATCGACTCCGCCCTATGATGCTTTGCAGAATAGCCGCCCCTAGATCGGATATCGCGGCACAGTTCAGGACATTGCGATTCGCAGCACGCGGCACTCGATCGCTTCCAATTCGCTCTTAAGCCGCGGCCATGCCGCCTCGTCGGGGCACACGCCGAGAATCGCGCCCCCCGAGCCCGCAAAATGCGCCGATGCCCCGCAGCGCCGGGCACGCTCGACCATCTCGATATGCTCGGGCGGCAGCCGACAAATCGACCTCCGCAGATCGAAATTCGCGTCGATCAGCCGCCCCAGACGCTCCGCATCCCCCTCGTTAATCGCCTGCCGCGCCTGCACGGTGAACTCAGCGAATCGGGCCATTGCGTCGACCACCGCGGTCTCGCCCCGCATGTACCGCGACCGCAAATCGTTGTGAAGCACCTCGGTCGGCTCGCTTACGCTCGTCGAATACGCCAGATACAACGGCGGCAGCAGCGCCGGGTCCAGCGGCTCATACACCCCGCAACGCAGCCCGGCGATCTCCTCCATCGTTTCGCGAGCGAAATCCATGTAGACTGCACCCTCATACACCTGCGCGACGCGGTCTTGCAAGCCCGCGGCGATGCCCAACTCCTCGGTCTCGACCGACAGGGCCAGCGAAGGTAGCACGCGCTGCGGAATCTCGACGCCGAAAAACTCGATCAAACAACGGAGCGTCGCCACAATGATGGCGCTCGAGCCGGCCAGCCCCACCTGCCGCGGAATGTTGCTCTGATAGCGCGCTGAAAAGTTGTTCTCGTGAAGCCGATGTCCCTGACGGCGGCAGTAGTCGGCGAACTTTTTGATCGTCGCCTTGACCAGACGCATGCCGCCGTAGTAGCCGTGCAGCCGCACGTCGCACACCAGCTCGTCGACCGAGTCGAAGCGGCTGTGATCCTGCTGGCTCGGCACAATTTCGATCTGATCCCATTCGTAAAGCGTCACTTCGGCCCAAAATTGACGCACGCAAAGCGCGATCGTCTTGCCGTAGTATCCATCCGACGGATTACCGACCAGTCCGGCCCGGGAGTACGCTCGCTTGCGAATCAGCAGCATAATAAATCCCGATCGTCTAGCGTTCGGCCAGCAGACTCGCGACGTAGCGCCGCAAGCCCTCGCCGTATTGCGGGTCGCAAAGGGCGAACTCGACGAAGGCGCGGAAGTAGCTCTCGAAGTTGCCGATGTCGAATCGCGGCTCC
>CAYMQL010000054.1:0-10029 GCA_964392255.1 uncultured Planctomycetaceae bacterium
GCTGTTAGCCCCCGGCTGTTGCAACTATACGAAATTTGCTTTTCAGATCTCAACTGCGGCATCGGCGGTCACTTTCGCAACAACGATCGAAATGTCGTCGGCGGGGGGCTGGGTGCGGCAGAAGCCGAGCACCTGCTCGTGCAGCGTTTGGATGATTTGTGCGGCGGGCTTGTCGCGCTCGGAACGAATCACTTGCAGCGCCCGGGCGACGCCGAAGCGGACGCGGCCGGGCGATTCGGCCTCGGCCACCCCGTCGGTGAAGAAGGTGAGCAACTCGCCCGGCTGAAGGATGGTCGGCGCCGCGGTGGGCACAACCGTATCGGGCCGCACGCCCAGCGGCAGGCTGGTGCTGTCGAGGATCGTTGCGTCGACGCCTTCGTGGAGCAGGTATCCGCGCTGGCCGGCGCTGGCGTAAACCATCGAGCGGTCGCGCGGATCGAGCCGGATCATGGCCAGCGTGACGAAGTGGAAATCGCTCGTGTCGGCGGCGAGGACGCGGTTGGCGCGGGTCAAAATCTCGCCCACGTCGGAGTGGACTTGCGTCAGAGTGCGCAGGCACGCGCGGGTTTCGGACATCAGCAGGGCCGGGCCCATGCCGTGGCTGCTGACATCGCCCAGCACCAGCCCCAGACAGTCGTCGAGCATCGGGATGTAGTCGAAATAGTCGCCGGCCGTGGCCTTGGCCGGAAACAGCGCGCCGGCAATGTCGAAACCGGGCACGACCGGGGCCTGCGACGGATATAAACGCTGTTGAATTTCCTGGGCGGCGCGAAACTCTTCGGACGTATCGCGCGCGGCCTCCTCGGCCCGATGCCGCCGGCCGCGCTCGATGGCATAGCGGATCGACCGGGCCAGCAGCAGATCGTTGACCTGGCCCTTGACCAGATAGTCTTGCGCGCCGGCCTGCACGGCCTTGATCGCGGTGCGCTCGTCGGCATGGCCCGAAAGCACCACGATGGGCACTTCGCCCACGTGGGCGTGCAAGGTGAAAAAGGTTTCAAGTCCCTTGCTGTCGGGCAGGCTGAGGTCGAGCAGGATCACGTCGAAAACGTCCTCCTGACAGCGTTCGACGGCGGCGGCCAGCATTTCGACCTGGACCAACTCGAACGGCGCGTCCCAGCGGTCGGCCAGGAGATTGCGCATCACCCAGACGTCGTCGGGATCGTCTTCGACCAGCAGGATTCTAACGCGATTTTCCACCATGGCATTTTTTTGACGGGATTTCGGCCACTTCAAACCAGTGCCGCGTGATCCGATCCATGAGGCCGACCAGCCCGCGGAACGTGGAGGGCTTGGTCACATAGGCGTTCACTCCGGCATCGTAGCAAAAGTTCACGTCGGCGTCGCTGGCCGAGGTGGTCAAAGCGATGACGGGAATCGTTCGCCACCGCGGGTCGGCCTTCAACTCGACCAGGGTTTCGCGGCCATCTTTGCGGGGCATTTTCAGATCGAGCAAGATCAGATCGGGCGGCGGCGCGGCGGCCTGAGCCTGATACGCGCCTCGATGGTGCAAATAGTCGAACAGATCTTCGCCGTTGCGCACGCAGTACAGCGACTCCGGGCGGCCGGCGGCCTGCAGCGCGTCGCGCACCAACTGACAGTCTTCGCCGTCGTCGTCGGCCATCACGATGGTGTGCTGGGGCAGATCGCTGGGCATCGGTTATCGCTCCCGTTTCGATTGGACGACCGGCAACAGCACCTCGAACGCGCTGCCCTGGCCGGGCGTGCTTCGGGCGGTGATCTGGCCCGCATGGCGTTCGACAATTTTCCGACACAACGCCAGCCCGATGCCCGTCCCCTCGAATACGTCGCGCGGGTGCAATCGCTGGAACACGTCGAAGATGCGTTCGCGATGTTTTTCCTCGAAGCCGATGCCGTTGTCCTCGACGACGATGCGGCATTGCTGCTGGGCGGGGGGACGCGGGGCGCCGCGCTGCTGCCGGCCGGGCAGCAACTTGCCTTCGATTTTTACGATCGGCGGCTCTTCGGAGCGGCGGAACTTCAGCCCGTTGGCAATCAGATTTTGAAACAACTGCCGCATTTGCAGGGGATCGGCCTGGATCGTGGGCAGATGGCCCAGTTCGACCCGGCCGCCAAGTTTTTCGATCTGCGCTTCGAGGTCGGAAACCACTTCGCGAGCGACCTGAGCCAGATCGACGGGCACGAAGCGCTGGCCTTGGGTCGTCACGCGCGACAGCGAAAGCAGCCCGTCGATGAGCGACTGCATCCGTTCGGCCGCGCTGTGCATGCGCAGGATGCAATCCGTCGAGGGCTCGTCGAGTTTCTCGCCGCAAAGCATTTGGAGGCGGTCGCCGAAGGTGCGAATTTTACGGAGCGGCTCTTGCAAATCGTGCGAGGCCACGTAGGCGAACTGCTCCAATTCGCGGTTCGAGCGTTCCAGGTCGGCGGCGTACCGGGCTTGTTCCTGCTCGGCCTTTTTGCGGCGGCTGATGTCGCGAATGAAAAACGTCATCACCGGCGCGCCTTCTTCGCGGCTGATGGTCATGGCCATTTCGGCGTCGAAGGTGTCGCCGTTGGCGCGGACGGCCGTCACTTCGACCCGGCGGCCCAGCAGCGAGCCTTCGCCGACGTCGAGATAGCGGTCGATCCGATCCTGTTGGTTCGCGCTGGTGGCGGGCGGAAAAAGCACCTCCGAGGGTTTGGTGCCCAGTATCTTATCGCGGGGATGGCCGAACGTCTGCTCGGCGGCACGGTTGAATTCGGTGATGACGCCGGCGTGGTTGATCGTGATGATCGGATCGAGCGAGGATTCGAGGATCGCGCGTTTTCGGGCCTGGGCCTCGGCCAGCGCCGTTTGCGGTTGGACGCGGTCTTCCACCGGGCGATGCAAAATCGCCAGGCACGAGGGCCGGCCGCCCTCGTCCGACTTGACGCGGAACATTCGGGTATCGACGTCGATCAGCTCGCCGGTCCGGGCGTTGCGCAGCCGGCTGCGGCCTTCCCATCGGCCGGTTTTGTTGACGGCGGGCCCGGCGGCGTCGAGCAGCTCGGCCCAAGATTCTTCGGCATAGAATTCGCGGAGAACGAGCGTCCCGATGGAACAATTTTCATCGAGGCCGAGAAGCCGTCGTCCGGCGGGGTTCAAATAAAAGGGTTCGCCGCGGGCGTTGGCCAGGCAAACGGAATGGGCGCTGGTTTCAGCCAGCACGCGGCCGAGCGCATCGGGATTTGCATCGAAGTTGTCCGACCAGTCGCTCATCGCCCGAAATACCCCCTGACCTCCCCCAATAGCTACTGTACCATACGTCCGGCGCGAAGTGCAATGTCGTTGTGCGTCGAACTCTACCCGCCGCAGAGGGCGGATTAACCGCGTGTTTTGGTTGACTCGGACCGATCTGCGACCTAGAGAAACTATAGGGGGAAACTAGGGTCGCGTTGCGGCGAAAATTGTGCGGTCCGGCATTTCGGTCGATGAAGAATCGGCCGGCGGATCGACCATTTTGGCCGCGGCGGCCGCCTAGGCCCGTCTCCGCGGGGCGCGCCTGCCGGTTGCGAAATCGGCGGGGGAGACCAATGTGTCGCCATTCGAGAGATGCGGCGTGGAACGCAACAGTGCAACTGGCCTCGACGTCGACATGCTCGGATCACGCCGCGATTTGCGCGGGGCGGGACTTCCCCCTCTTTTTTTCGTCAAACCTCCTCTGATTACGGATAGGTGCCCTATGCTCGAAAAATCGTCGAAAACAAACCGGTCGCGCCGCGGCGCGATCGCGGTGCTGACCGCGGTAATGCTGGTCATGATGCTGGGCATGATCGCTTTGGCCGTCGACGTCGGCTACTTAAGCGTGGCGAGAACGCAGCTTCAGGCCGCGGCCGACGCCGCGGCGCTGGCCGCCGCTGCGGTATCCAACTCCGATCGGGCGACCGTGCAGGGCGTTGCGCAAACGTATGCAAGCTACAACCAAGTGGCCGGACGCCCCGTGCAACTGAACCCCAACGACGTCGAGTTCGGCCTTTGGGATGCGGCGACCGCCACGTTTACTCCGTCGGCCTCGATCAACAGCGCGGTGCGGGTGACTGTGCGGACCGACGCAAACTCCGGCGGCGCCACGCCGTTGTTCTTCGCCCGGATTTTCGGCCGCACGTCGCAAGATCAAAGTGCGTCGGCCATCGCCACAGTCAACCCGCGCGACATTTGCTTCGTCGTCGACTTGTCGCGATCGATGAACTTCGACACGAACCCGAGCGAATCCAGCAGCACCGAGAATTTGATCCAGAACATTTATGACGACTTCGGTTTTGGCGAGTATCCCGGGGCGTCGCAGCACGCAGGCTATCCGCTTTTGGAAAATTCCACTTCCAGTTGGGTCACGAAGCTTACCGAGAGCGGCGGCCCGCTTCGCCAAGCATCCGTGCCGGAACGCTATCGGGTCACCAGCGACTGGGATTCGAATAAGACCTGGAAGGCGTATGCCTGGGTGATGGAAGTGCAATTCGCCAGCTTGATGCCGAACGTCGTTCCGACGCCGAACGCCAGCGTTTCGGGCAACTACAATTATTGGAGGTCCTATATTGACTCCTATCGAAGAAACTTGGGCTATCTGAGCTACGTCACGTTGATGATGGACGAGGCGCGCGACGGCACTGTGGCGGGATACCATACGCCGCTTTCGTTGCGAAGCGAATTGGCTCCCTGTCCGATGCACCCGGAATTGATCCGTGGAGAATCGTTCAGCTTTCCGCCTCGCGAAATGCCGACCCATGCGGCGCGTCGCGCGATGATTGCCGCCATTCAAGTCATCCGCGACCGGAACGCTTCGATCAACGATGTGAACCAGAAAGATTGGGTGTCGATTGTTACGTTCAACAGCTCTTCTACCGACGAGGTGAAGTGGTCGCTTAGCAACAGAGACAACTATGCCGGCGCGATGAATACCTGCACGTTATTCCAGGCCTACGGCGGTACGGGGACCGAGGGAGGGTTGAATCGGGCCTACAACCACATCAAGGCGGTAAGCGAAGGCGGGCTGGGACGCGAAAACGCGAACAAAATCATCGTGCTGCTGACCGACGGCATGCCCAACCAGAAGCGCAGTTCGCTTTCCTCGACAACCATCAACAACTACAAGAACAGCCACCCCAGCACGTGGACCAACCCCGACACCGGCCAAACGGTCAATAACTGGTTTACCGGCGGAGATTACTATGTCGAGAAAAACGCGGCCCTGATGCACACTTCCAGCATGCAGAGCGGCCACTGGTACGTTTACGCCGCCGGCATCGGGCAGGGCTGCGACTACGATTTCATGGACCGCGTTGCCCGCATGGGAGCGACGTCCAACAACGACGGTCAATGTCCTCGCGGCTCGGCCGATCCAATGGTCTACGAGAACGTGCTGCGGCAAATCTTCGAGAACATCATCACCAACCCGAAGCTGCGATTGGTGAAGTAGCAGGCGGATGCGGGCTAAAGCGCCCGGCGGAATCGCCGCACGGGCCGGCCGTAGACGTGCTTGGGCGGAGGCGGCTCCAACGGCTCGCCCGTTTCGGCGTCGAGTTCCTCGTTCGGCTCCGGTTTGGCCAACGCCACGAAGCCGGGGAGTTCGTCGCGCTTCAAGAGCCGGTTGATGCGCATCTCGATGCGCGTCAGTTCGTTGCCTTCCTCGGGCGAGACAAACGTGAAGGCGACGCCTTCGCGGCCCATCCGGCCGGTCCGTCCGACGCGATGCACGTAGTCGTCGCAAAACTGGGGCACGTCGTAGTTGATGATGTGCGAGATGGTGCTGACGTCGATGCCCCGGCCCACCACGTCGGTCGCCACGAGAATCTTCGTCTTGCCCTCGCGAAACCGGCGCATCACGCGGTCGCGGACCGATTGCTGCAAGTCGCCGTGGATCGTATCGACGCCCTTGAACTTGTCGGACAATCGCCGACACACCTTGTCGGTGCCTCGTTTCGTGCGGCAGAACACAATCGCTTGGCGCGGTTGCTCGCGCTCCAAGAGTTTCGCCAGCAACTCGAATTTCCGCTCGGGATCGACTGTGAAATACGATTGCTCGATCGTTTCGACGGCAAGGTCCTTGGTCGAGAAGTCGACCATCTCCGGCGTGCGCATGTACCGCTCGGCCAGCCGTTTGACCGGCGGCGGGATGGTTGCGCTCAAAAGTAGCGTTTGCCGCGATTGCGGGCAGCGGCGCAAGATTTTTTCGATGTCGGGCCGAAAACCGATGTCCAACATCCGGTCGGCTTCGTCGAGAACCACAAAACGCACGTCGCCCAGCAACAGCGAGCCGCGGCCGATCAGATCCAACACGCGGCCGGGCGTGCCGACGACGATTTCGGCGCCGCGGCGAAGCTGCTCGACCTGCTGGCGGATCGGTTTGCCGCCGTAGACGCCCACCACGTGAATCTGCCGCCCGGCCGATAGCTTGGTACACTCGTCGCGCACTTGCACGGCCAATTCGCGCGTGGGCACCAGCACGATCGCCTGCGGATTGGGCAGTTCCGACCGCGGCCGAAGGCCTTCGAGAATGGGAATGCAGAAGGCGGCGGTCTTGCCCGTCCCTGTCTGCGCTTGCCCCATCACGTCGACGCCGGCCACCGCGCGGGGAATCAGACCGGCCTGGATTGGCGTTGGGTCGAGATACTCGGCCTCGACGAGCGAGGCGAGCATGACCTTCGACAGGCCCATGCCGGCGAAACCGGCCGGCGGCTGTGCGTTCGGATTGCGATCCGATGTCGTTTTTCGATTTGGCAAGTCGGTAACTACTGGTTTGCGGTAATTGGTTTGTATTGGCAGGCGAGTCAGTCTCGGTTTGCCGCCCAGGCTTCCAGCATCTGAAACTGCCGGTCGAAGGCGTGTTCGCTAACTCCGTAGGGGCTCTTGAAAAAGCCGGCCAGGAACGGCATCGCGCCGACGTGGCCCCGACGCCGCGCGAGCTCCGTGAACCGCACAAGGTCCAGCACCAGCGGGGCCGCCAACACCGAGTCGCAACCCTGCCAGGTCAATTGTAACGTCATTGGCAGACCCATAAAACCCGAAAAATGCACATGGTCCCAGGCCGTTTTCCAATCGCCCAGGTCGGGCAGATACTCGATCGACACCAGCGTTTGAGGGCGGTAGCCGAGAATTTCTCCGATAAGGCGGTCCTTGCTGGCCACCTTGGTCTGTTTGTTGGCCGGATCGTCCAGCACCCGGCCGTCCATGTTGCCGAAGATGTTGTGGCCCACCCAGCTCATCACCCGCAGGTTTCGCCGGGCGAACATCGGGGCCAGCACGCTTTTCAGCAGCGTTTCGCCCGTCTTGCCGTCGCAGCCGTAGTAGCAAGCATTGCGAAGCCGGGCCAGCTCGTCGATCGCAGCCAGGTTTGGGCCTAGCGAAGGCGTGAAATTGATGTAGGAATGGCCCGCCGACAACGCCGCAACGGCATAAAGCGAACTGGCCGGCAGCGGACACGCTGGGGCGTCGTCGAGCGATGCGTCCAGTTCTGCCCAACGCGAGGGCAGACGTGAAATATCGACCGGCGGCTCGGTCGATGCGACGTTGACAACCACCAGATGGGCAAGACCTTCGGATTGGACGAACTCGGCCATGTCGCGCCCCAGCCGGGCGACGATTTGGCGGGGCGTTTCGTCGGCCGGGATGGCCTCGTCGGCCAAGGCGGCGATGGTTGGCCCGACATTTTGGAGCGTGCCCGGACGAATTCGACGGTCGATCTCCTCCAATTCCTCTCGACAGTGCTCGACCAGCGCGGGCGCGACGATGCGGTCCTGCTCGGCCAAGCGGAGGGCTTCGTCGACCAGCGGGGCGCGGCGAATTTCGTGCCCGGCCACGACGAAACGGTCCCAATCCAACAGGCCGAGCCGTTGGAACTGCGGCAGGCAACTGGTCAGGCCCGTCGGGTCGATCAGCCGCCGCTTGAGGGCAGCCAACCCCAGAATCGTCGTCGAGGCGACCCCCCCTTTGGCTCCAATTAGCCAGATGCCCACTCGCGTATCAGCCATGATCGCACCATTGTCGGCGTTGCAGGCCGATGCGTCAACCGCTGTTGCGCATGGGGGTCGGTGGACAGTGGACGGTGGACAGCGGGCAGTGGCGAGGGGGATGGGGAAAGGGAACGGTCTACTGGCACTCGACCGGGGCGGGAACGTCAGGAATTGTTGCTTGTTCCACGGCACGCGCATCGAGCATGGATGCGTCTTGTCGCAACCTGCCGGCCGGAATAGACTATCGGCCAGCGGCCGTTGCGGTTTCCTGACCGAGGCGGGACCGGGTGGTTGCGCAGGCGGCGACACAAGATATAATGGAAGGAGAGGGCGGAGCAGGCCCATTCCAACCAGGGAGACGCTATGGTGCAGACCTTGCGAGTAACCCAGCGGACCGGGAAGGACGGCGTGCTGCATGTGAGCATTCCGATGGGATCGCCCGAGGCAGACTTCGACGTGGTGCTGGTCGTTCAGTCGAAAACGCCTGAGTCCTCGCCGGCCGGGCTAGACCAAGCCGGCTGGTCGCCCGACTACTTTGATCTAGCTGGTTCCATCCAGGACGAGAGTTTCGTTCGTCCGCCGCAGGGCGTACTACCCAAGCCCGTGGAGATGGCCTAAAGTACCTGCTCGACACGAACGTCTGGGTGGCGTTCCTGCGGGACCCGAAGTCACCCGTGGTATCCCGCCTTCGCGCTAAGCAGCCCGGCGACATATGGGTCTACTCCGTAGTCGTCGGCGAGCTCTATTACGGCTGCCTCCGCAGTGCGAATTGAATTACGAGATGGCACGCTCGGACTGAATGTGGCCGAAAAAGTGCAAGGCAGCCGTGAATCACCGGCCGAACGCCTGAAAAGGAAGGTTTCTTGACATGGGGTGGTAACCCATTAGATTGATGGTGTGTAAACTATGTCGTTGTGTCAAGAGGCTTTGATATCGCTGGTTCTCACAAACCGAATCAACCGTCCAAAGGGGGCTTTTTATGCCGATCCATTTCACCTGTCCCCACTGCGGCATCGCGACCGACTTGGACGATCAATATACTGGACAAAGCGAGCCGTGCCTTCATTGTGGGAAGACTATTGGCATTCCGCCAGCCGAAGACGGAACGTCGCTTGGCAGCGCCGGTGCAAGGCCAACGCGTCGACAGTCGCTCGGAGGCTTGTTACTGGCGATAGTGCTGGGGTGCGGTGGCTTCTGCTACTTTCTCTTTCCAACCATATATGCCACTCTAGAAGCCACGAAGGCGGCTGCCTGCCGCGACAACTGCACCAACCACCTGAAGCGTATCGGGCTGGCCATGCATAATTACCAGGAAAAATACGGCTGCTTCCCGCCGGCCTACATCCCCGATGAGAACGGCAAGCCCAAGCACAGTTGGCGCGTGTTGATTTTACCATTCATGGATTACCAACCTCTCTATGCGGCATACCGATTCGACGAGCCTTGGAACAGCATGCATAACATGGAGTTGGCCGCGAAGATGCCTGATGAGTATCGCTGCCCCAGGGCCCCGACACCCAAGAAGCCGGGCATTACCAATTACGTTATGCTCGTCGGTCCGCACGCCATTTCCAATGGCCCCACCGCCCACCGCATAACGGACATCATTGACGGCCTGAAGAATACCATCATGGTGACTGATGGTGTCGGCGCCAACGTCAACTGGCTGGAACCGCGGGACCTCGACGTCGACACAATGACCTTCCGTATCTTACACCCCGGAAACAAGCCCACGCCTCAGGTTACCGACATATCCAGTGGCCATCCGATGCTGGCCGTTGTGGTGATGTGCGATGGAATCGTGAAAACCTTGCCCGACGACATAGACCCAAAACTCCTCGAAGCGTTGACAACCATCGACGGCGGCGAAACGGTCAACTTTAGCGGTTCGACTGGTCAGCCTACGTGGTGACGACATCCAGGCTACGCCATAGCAGGCAAGGCTGGTGATTCATTACAGTCCTATCAAACCACCGATTTCTGGAAACGAGTACACGCTGGCTAACGTGCTTCGGTCACATCGTCACCGACGCATCGTAACTGCACTGGTGGGGCCAAGCCACTTCGTCAAGCCGGTCGTGG
>CAYMQL010000055.1:0-10012 GCA_964392255.1 uncultured Planctomycetaceae bacterium
GAGGATACCATTAACCATTTGGTTGCCGGTCTCAGAAACAAGATAGACACGGCGTACAAGACCAATAATCCCAATGACCCTCGCAGAAGACAACTACTTCACTCGACACAGCCAAGAGCGCAATACATCCATAGCCTAATTGAGACCGATCCAGTGAGGGCAGCATTTGTTGCAGGATACTTCCTGCGAATAGACCTAAAACATGACCACCCGACTGTGCTGGATGGGGCCGTTACTGGAATCCTCTTCGACCTTGGCATGAAGGGATCGTGCGAAGCCGAAAGAGCGGCCCTGGAGCAACTGCGTCAAGCGTGGAATGAAGAACGACTTAAAGCTCAGAAGACACATGAAGATAGTGCCCAAGCGGCAGAGGATTGGAAGAAACAAACAGAAGGAGATAGAAGTCAGCAATTGGAAGCTTTTTCCAGGTTCATGGAAGCAAAACAGACAGAGGTTGATGAATTCAAGAAACGCATAGAATCCGAGATTGCATTCAAAGGCCCTGTGACCTATTGGCAGGCAAAGGCTGAAGACCATACGCTCAAGAGCAGGTGGTTTTTTGGATTCACATTTGTCGCTTTTGTTGTTGTTGGGGGTGCCATTCTCGCTGCCATTGCGTCCTTTGCTCCCGATCTAACCTTGGACCAAGTCAAACTTCAGCATGTTGGTCGGCTTGCGGTCGGTGCCACCGTTGGTATATGGCTAATTAGGGTCCTTGTTCGCAATTACCTCAGTCACGTTCACCTTTCCCATGATGCCAACGAACGTGTTGCGATGATGAAAACGTATATTGCTCTTCTTGAGGCGGGTAAACTTGAGGATAGACACCGGAACCTGATTCTACAGGCACTCTTTCGACCAGCATCGACGGGTATTATCAAGGATGACGCTGCGCCGCCATTTATGGCTGAATGGTTGAAACGCACTACGGGAACAGATACCTAAGCCGGTCTGCGGCGGGTTTATCGGTTGCGTCCAGCCGTTCGGCGGGCTGACGGAATGGGTGCATGCCGCACTTTGCAGGGTCGTTTACGACCCTTTCCGCCGAAGGCGGTGTTAGGCCCGACGTTGACGTCGGGTCGATGGACGCCATGACAACTCTGTATTGTCAGGCCCGCTCGGCGGGCCTCCTGCCGTTGTTGCCGCCAACAGGACGCCCGTAAAACGGGCGTGACACCAGCAGATAGGAACAGGAAAATGGCGAGTCGCGCACGCAACGTGCCCGGCGTAAACGGCCGGGCCTATGACCGCCACGGCGGGAAACGCCCGTGAACGGGCGTGCAAACATGGTGTTCGGAGGCACGTTTTCAATCGTCCCTCCGGGACGAACGGGTGTTTTCCATGATTCCTGACCCAGCGATGAATCGTTGGGCTATTATCGCGCGACCCTACGGGGCGAATCCGTGTCGACTTGTGCGTAATAGCCAGCAGTGCCGGTCTGTGGGCGGGTTCATCGGTCGCGTCCGGCCATTCGGCGGGCAGACGATGAACGAGGGGCAAAGCCTTCTCCGGCATCTTCGCCCTTGCTCAATGTCGCACGGTTGAGGCGGTCTCGACGGTGAGCGAGAGGCCCATGGCTTTTGTCACGGCGAAGAGCGTGGACAGCCGGGGATTGCCGCGCGGCGAGAGGGCGCGATAGAGACTTTCGCGCTCGATGCCCGCCGCCTTGGCGATCTTGGCCATGCCGCCTTGCGCTTCGGCGATCTGCCGCAGGGCAATCAACAGCACTTTCGGCTCGTCCGTATCTTCGATTGCAGCCCGGAGATACTCGGCCGCAAGCGCCCGGTCCTTTCGCAGCTTCTTGACCATCACTGCATCGTGTGAGACGCTCGTTTTGGTGTTCATCGTCGCTTCGTCCTTCACGTCTTTGAGCGAATCCAGCCATTCCACGAACACGTTCTTGCCGGCTGCGGTCAGGTAGTGGCGGATTTCGTACATCTCGTCGATTGCAACTTATAGATCACAGCCTGGCAAGGCGGTTTTTTCGCGCGGGCGCCGCTGCCGGCTAAACGGTGGTGAGAAATACGGATTAACCCACGGCTATCTCGAGGCGAGATTTCTTGCCTGAGACGCAATAGATCGCCGCACTCATCCGCAAACGGCCGCCAATTGGTCGATCTGCTGTTGGGTCCGCTTTTCGGTGACGGCCACCAGGAGACAATCGGCCAGGTGCGGATACCATCGGCCTAGGGGCACGCCGGCGAAGATGCCTTGCTGCCGGGCCTTTTCGATTAGTGCGTCGACCGACTGGCCATGCACGCGGACGACGAACTCTTTGAACGTCGAGCGGCCGAACGCCAGCGACAACGACGACGAGGCCGTCAGCCGCGCGGCGGCGTAGCGCGATTTTTGCAGACACAACGTCGCGGCTTCGCGTAGACCCGCCGGGCCCATCAGCGACAGATACACCGCCGCGCGCAGGGCCATCAGCCCCTGATTCGTACAGATGTTGCTCGTGGCCTTTTCGCGGCGGATGTGCTGTTCGCGGGTTTGCAGAGTCAGCACCCAGCAGCGGCGGCCGCGGCGGTCGACCGTTTGGCCGACCAACCGGCCGGGCATGCGCCGCAAAAACGCCTCGCGGCAGGCCATGACGCCCAAGTACGGGCCGCCGAAAGACATCGGGATGCCCAGCGGCTGGCCCTCGGCCACGACGATGTCGGCGCCGTACTCGCCCGGCCGCTTCAACAGCCCAAGACTGATCGGATCGACCGCGACGCAGAAGAGCGCGCCGCGTCGATGGGCGATTTCGGCCGCCTGCTCGACCTCTTCCAGACAGCCGAAGAAGTTCGGATGCTGCAACAGCACGCAAGCCGTCTGATCGTCGACGGCCGTTTCCAGATCGGCGAGAGAGAGCGTGCCCTCGGGCGCGTCGAGCGTCGCCAACTCGACGTCCATGTTGGCCAGATACGCGGCCAACACTTGCCGGTATTCGGGATGCACGCCGGCGGACGTGACCACGCGGCGGCGGCCGGTCGCGTGGAGGGCCATCAGCACGGCCTCGGACGCGGCGCTGCCGCCGTCGTACAGGCTGGCGTTCGACACGTCCATGCCGGTCAGTTGCGCAATAAGCGTTTGATATTCAAAAAACGCTTGCAGGCTGCCCTGGCTGGCCTCGGGCTGATAGGGCGTGTAGGCCGTGTAGAATTCGCTGCGCGAGGCCGCCATATCGACCACAGCGGGAATAAAATGATCGTACGAGCCGCCGCCGAGAAAGCATACCGCGGCCGAGGCCGGCGTATTTTGCCCGGCCAACTCGATCATGTGCTCCGTAAGCTCCAATTCGCCCAGACCGGGCGGCACGCAAAGCTCGCGATCCAGACGCACCTCGGGCGGAACCATCGAAAACAACTCGTCGATCGAGCCGGCTCCGATGGCCTCGAGCATCGCCCGGCGATCCGCTTCGGTATTCGGGAAGTAGGGCATGGTTATGGAAGGATGAAGGCGGAAGGAGGAAGGATGAAAAATATCTTCACTTCATCCTTCCTCCTTCCGCCTTCATCCTTTTTTCAGTGTTGTTCCTCTTCGCACTGTTTTTTGTACGCCGCTTCGTCGAGCAGTTGGGCCAACCCGGCCTCGTCGGCGATTTTGATCTTCACAAACCAGCCGGCGCCGTAGGGATCGTCGGCAAGGTGTTCGAGGTTGCCGGGCAGATCGGCGTTGACGGCCGCAACCTGCCCGTCGACGGGGCTGTAGACGTCGCTGACGGCCTTCACCGATTCGATTTCGCCGAAGGGCTGGCCCGCTTCGACTTGCCGGCCCACCTCGGGCAACTCGACGTGGACCAGATCGGTCAGCGATTCCAGCGCGAAGGCGGTCAGGCCGACGACGGCGAGCTTGCCGCCGGCGGGGTCCGCTTCAACGCGGACCCATTCGTGGGTTTTGCTGTAGAGGCGTTGTTCGGACATGGATATTTTTCGGTCCTTTCTTTTTGGGCGCAGCCGGGGCTGCGACATTTATTTATTTGCGGTTTTTGGACGGCGGTAGAAGGGGAGCTGTACGACGCGAGCCGGCTCGGCGCGGCCGCGGATGTCGATTTGAAGCTCGGCGCCCGGTTGGGCGAATTCGGGTGCAAGATAGCCCATCGCGATCGGTTTGCCCAGCGTCGGCGAATAGCTTCCGCTGGTGACCTCGCCGACGGGGCGTCCTGAGGCCAAAATCGCGCAACCCTGACGTGCGGCGCGCTTGCCGGAAAGTTCCAAACCGACGCGAACCGACGCGGCGGGTTGATTTTGAATCGCCGCCAGTGCGTTGCGTCCGGGAAAATCGTAACCCACCAGATGGCACGCAAAGCCCAACCCCGCCTGGAACGGATTGATCTGCTCGGAAAGCTCGTGACCGTAAAGGGGCATTCCGGCCTCGAGACGCAGCGTGTCGCGGGCGCCGAGTCCCGCGGGCACGACGCCCAGCGGTTTGCCCAATTCTATCAGGGCTTCCCAAACGCCCAGGGCAATGCCCGCGCCGAGGCTCAACTCAAAACCGTCCTCGCCGGTGTAGCCGGTCCGGCTGATGATGCCGCCTTGGCGCTGTGCGGCCGGATGCAGGATTTGCACCTGCGCTCCGCGATAATAGCGCATCGACCGCAGGTCTACGTCGACCAGCGGTTGCAACAATTCGACGGACCGCGGCCCCTGGATGGCCAGCATCGCCCACAGGCGGCTGACGTCGTTCCAAATGATCTCTTGGCCGGGCCGTTCGGCGCGCTCCGGCGGCAGATGGGCGTCGACCCAATTGACGATTTTTTGGCGATTGCCGGCGTTGACCACCAACAGAAAGAACGGCTGGCCGTAAGAATTGTGGTAATAGCCGACCAACACGTCGTCCAGAATGCCGCCGGCGTCGTTCGTGACCAGCGAATAGCGGATTTGGCCCAACTCCATGTCGGCCACGCGGCGGGTGAGCAGTTCGGCCAGAAACACGGCCGCCCCCGGCCCCTCGAACCGCAAGCGGCCCATGTGCGAGATGTCGGCCAGGCCCACGGTTGATCGGACGGCTTGATGCTCTTCGATAATCGAGCTGTATTGCACAGGCATGGCCCAGCCGGCGAAATCGACCATACGGCCGCCGTGTGCAACGTGCCAATCGAAAAGGGGAGTATGTTGGAGTGGGACATCCATGACCGGTTTCTCCTCGGCGCAAACGCCGTTGTTGCCGCGGCCTCCGTCGAGCGCCGGCCGCGAAAACGGCCATTCTAGCAAATGGACCGACATCCGCCAGTACGCCCAAATCTCGCAGTATTCGGCCCAAAATCGGGGCTATACGGGATTTTGTGTCAGGTAATCCCCAGCCCGCGAAATCCACGGCAAAGGGGACAGTCCCATTTTCGCTGACACGAAAATTGGGACAGTCCCCAGATCGCGGCTCGAAGAGCCGGTCAGCTAGGGTGGGAAAATACGGCGAGATTTTCGGTTTTTGTCAGGACTGGAGGATTGCATAATCTGTAGGATTCGACCAGAATAGATGTTGCTTGACCCACTCTCGGGTTGGCATGCGCGCCGAGAAGCGAAGGGATCACCTAAGTCCTTTTTTTCGAAGGAGGCAGCGTCGTGTTTTATAAAGCAGTCGTCAGGGGCCTCATGGCGGCGGCCATTGTGGCACAGGCCGTTACGGCTCACGCCGTTGTCACCATCGACACCGTCTTGGTCGGCAATCCGGGCAACGCAAACGATTGGACCGGTCTCGGTGGGGTGAATTACATCTACCAAATCGGCAAGTACGAGGTCACCAACTCGCAATACTGCGAGTTTCTCAACAACCGAGCAGCTACCGACACCTACGGGCTGTACCACACGTCGATGTCGAGCGATGACCGTGGGGGCATCATTCAGTCGGGCAATTCCGGCAGCTACACCTATGCCGTGAAATCGGGCTATGAGAACATGCCCGTCGTCTACGTCTGCTGGTACGACTGCATTCGGTTTGCCAACTGGCTGCAAAACGGCCAGGGAATTACCGGCACCGGCGACACGGAAAGCGGAACGTACGCCATTACCAGCGGCGGCCTCAACTCGGGCACGGTGGCGGTTCCCGACGCAGCGACCCGCGCCACATGGACGGCCGCCAATCCCCACTGGGTGCTGCCCAGCGAGAGCGAATGGTTCAAGGCGGCGTACCACCAGCCGGCTGCTCAGGGCGGCGACACGGACGATTACTGGGTGTATCCCACACAAAGCAACAGTATGCCCTATGCCGACCAGCCGCCGGGCAACAACGCGCCGGTGCAATCGAACACGGCAAACTTCTACAAGAACGATGGAGTTGCCAACGGCTACAACGACGGATTCGCAGTCAACGGTACGGCGAAGTACGATTCCTCACAGAACTATTTGACGAACGTCGGGGCGTACACGCTTTCGGACAGTTTCTACGGCACGTTCGACCAAGGCGGCAACGTTTGGGAGTGGAATGAGACCGACGTATACGGCAACGGTTCGACGCGCGGGTTGCGCGGCGGCGGTTGGGCCAGCAACTACGCATTCATGCAGTACTCGTCTCTCAATAACCACTACCCGGCAGTCCAGCACGACTACGGCTTAGGGTTCCGCGTGGCATGCGTTCCTGAGCCCGGCAGCCTAGCCATGTTGCTCGGAATCGCTTTGAGCGCGTTGTTGTACTATTGGCGTAAACGCGCTTTATGACTGTCAGGCAAATAATGTCGCAATAGCGGGCGAACTGGTTCGCCGCGTGTTTTTGCATTCGCGTCCGCCAAGGTTGGCCGAGAACAAACCTTGAGTTTTTGCGGCTCTCGCTCTGCGCTGCGATCGAAATAGATTCGCCTCTTCATCGGTCGCCGCCCCTCGGCAGGCTGGTTTTCGGTAACGCAATTCTAACACGGAATTGACCGAAGATTCTCCGCCGTCTCACAAAACCCTTGCGCCGGTTTTCGATAATCCGAGCGTTCTGGAAATCGCGTTGCTGCCAGGGGTGTCTGCAACGCGGCGGAAAAAGGGTCCTACGGCAAGGAAAAGGAGCCGACCATGCGAACCTCGGGCACAAAAAAAACAGTCCGGTGCGTCCGGCGGCTGCAACGCCGACCGGGTTTTGCTCTGCGGAAGATCGCCTTCCGCCCGCCTCAACACGGTTTTACGTTGATCGAATTGTTGGTCGTCGTCTCAATTATCAGCCTACTGATCGGAATGTTGTTTCCGGCGTTGCACAGGGCCCGGGCCATGAGCCGGCAGACCGCCTGCGCGTCGAATCTGCGGCAATTCGGAATCGGCTTGGTCGAGCGGGCGCAACGCGGCGGAACTTTTTGCACGGGCGCCTTCGACTGGCGGCACGACGGCTGCGTCACCGAAACGGGCTGGGTCGCCGATCTGATCAAGCAGGGCACTCCGGTCGGCGAAATGCTCTGCACGGCCAATCCCGCGCGGATCAGCAGCACTTATAACGATTTGCTGAACTTGGACGTTTCGGTCCCGTACGAATGCGTTGATCGGCTTGGCAGTCCCGCGAGCGCCGGCAACAAGGCGAATCCCTGCCGCACGATCGTCGAGCAGAACCTGTCGCCGGGCAGCGAACCGCGGCGCGTGCTGATCGAATCCGAAATCTACGCCGAACACTTCAATACGAACTACGCGGCAAGTTGGTGGCTGGTGCGGACCGGCCTGTTGTTGGACGGCAGCGGCAATATCGGCAGCTCGAAGCCGGGCTGCCTGCCGAACCGGCTTGCAAGGCATTCGAGCTTTGGTCCTTTGAGCCCCGCCCGAGCTGATACGGCGTCGGTTTCGAGTTGTTTCATTCCCCTGCTCGGCTGCGGGGCGGCGGGCCAGCCGCTTAGCATGCCCATCGGGCCGATTCCCGCCGGCGCGCTGACGGCGCGATCGTTTACAGTCGGACCGGCGGCCAACCCGGGCATGGACGCGCCGCATTTCGAGACCGGAACGCCGCAAAATGTATGGTGGGCCCAGTGGCAAAACACCATTCAAGACTATCGCGGCTTCGCGCCCGTCCATCGCGGAATGTGCAATCTGCTGTTCGCCGACGGAAGCGTTCGCAGCTTCGCCGACGCGAACGAAGACGGACTTTTGAACAACGGTTTTACGCCGACGGCTGAAAACGGCTTCGCCGACGGCGAATACGAGTTGCCCAAAGAGGAGGTCATGAGCGCATGGCGGTTGAAGTAATCGCAACCACGGTAGGGTGCGTGCTTGCACGCACCAATATGGATTTGCCGTGAAATCAGGTGCGTGCAAGCACGCACCCTACGGATTTGGAGCTTTCCGCAACAAATACTAAGGAAAGGAGGAAAAGGAACGCGACCTGCTAAGCCTTGATGTTCGAGAGCCGAAGTTTTTGTGTTGTAAATTGTTTGTCAATGCCCAGAATCGCTAAAAGGAGATTTGTCCCATGAGTCGTTCGACGAAAAAACGCGCTTTTACGCTTGTCGAGTTGTTGGTGGTGATCTCGATCATCGGAATGTTGATTGCCCTGTTGATGCCGGCGTTGTCTCGCGCCCGCGAGGCGGCCCGCGGCACCACCTGCCAGAACAACCTTCGCCAATTCGGGATCGGCCTGGCCGAGTTTGCCAGTTTCGACCCGGCCGGGCGAATTTGCACCGGCGCTTGGGACCAGCGCCGCGACGGCTGCTTGTTCGAATACGGCTGGGTCGCCGACCTGTTGAAGATGGGCGCGGCGAGCCCCGGCAAGATGCTTTGTCCCTCGAACCAATTGAAATCGCTCGAAAAGCTTAACGACCTGCTCGGGTTGGGCACCTCGACGGCGGCCTCCGACGGCGGCTATACCGAGCGACTGACCGAAGGCCGTTGTGCGGCCAGCACCGAGCTGGGACACGGCGGATGGACCAATAGCGGCGCGCACGACACGCCCTGGTTCGACTATGCCAGCCGCATGGTCGTCGAAGAAGGCTACAACACCAACTACGCGACGAGCTGGTACATGGTCCGCAGCGCTCCGAAGTTCGCCGTCGGCGCCGGCAACCGCCCGACGACGCTCGGAAGTCTGAAGGGCTACGCCGGCGCCCTCGGGCCGGCCACCCATCAGATGATCGAGTCGGCCAGCGTGCCTTCGTCGACGATTCCGTTGATGGGCGACGCCGGGCCGGGCGACGTACACGAAGCCGTTCTGGCAGCCGACGTCGATCAAAAAACGGGCCTGATCGCAGGCACCCGCTTGGGCGAATCGTTCAACGACGGCCCCTCGTACTACGCCAGCGACGACACGATCGACACCATGCCCACCGGAACCGACATCCTCAACGCCGTTCCGCTGCGCATGCCTACGAAGAATGAATACGTCGGCGCCACCAAGGCCGACGGCACCACCTGGGCCCTGGCCGACTTCGCCGGCGCGGACGGCAACCTCTGGCTGCAAGACCTTCGCGACTGGCAGTGCGTTCACGGCGCGGGCGACAAGGCCTACGTCAACATCCTGATGGCCGACGGCTCGGTCAAGCAGTTTTACGACCTGAACGGCGACAAGTACATCAACCCCGGCTTCCCGGTGACCAACGGCTCGGCCGCCGCAACCGGCTACACCGACGCGAAGTGCGAAATCGATCCGGGCGAGATGTACGCCGGACCGTGGATCGACAAGTCCGTGCTCAAGGGCAGCTTTGAGTAACGCCAAACGAGCGATTGGAAATCAGAAAGCCCATGTCGTTTAGCGGTCGGCGGAACGCCGGCCGGAATGACGCAAACCGCAGTTCTCGCCGACGTGCCGTCGGCGGCTAAACAAGAAGTCGGCCCGCCGGGGAATCGATTCCGGTTTCCCGGCGGGTTATTGTGCGAATCGGCGGTGCAGGGATGCCAGTCAGGTAACTCTCCAAACGGGATTCTAACAATGATGCGAAAACGTCCTATTGTCGTTGTGGGCGCGGCGGCCGCCGCCGCGGTTATTGCGTTGGGATTGCCGGTGTTTCGCGCAAAATCTGAAATCCGAGACGCGCCGCTGCGTTCGGAAGCCGATTCGCCGGCGCCGAGGGTCGTTTTGGAAGAAAAGACGCGAGACTTGGGCACGCTCGACCCCGCCGACAAGTGCCGGCATCAATTCATTG